>CAZZVH010000548.1:0-2142 GCA_964657365.1 uncultured Burkholderiaceae bacterium | reverse complement strand
CCCACCAGCAGGCGCGCGACGGTGCTCTTGCCGCACCCGGACTCGCCGACCAGCGCCAGCGTCGTCCCGGGCAGGATCGAGAAGCTCACGTCGTCGACCGCGTGCACGAACTGCTTCGGCTTGCGGTCGATGACGCGGTTGAGCCACGGCGCCGAGACGTCGAAGGTCTTGCTCAGGCCCTCGACCTCGACCAGCGGCTGGACGGCCGCTCGCGGCAGCGCGCTCATGCGGCGGCGCGCAGCGGCGCGGCGTGCAGCCAGCAGGCAGCGCGCGTCGACCCCGCCGGCATCAGCTCGGGCCGCTCCACGCGGCAGCGGTCGAAGACATGCGGGCAGCGCGGGTTGAAGGCGCAGCCGCGCGGAATGGCGGTCAGGCGCGGCATCGCACCATCGATCTGGAGCAGCCGCTCGCGGTCTTCGTCCATTGCCGGAATCGAGCCCATGAGGCCGACGGTGTACGGGTGCGCGGGCTTGTGGATGACGTCGGCGACCGGGCCGATCTCGACGATGCGACCCGCATACATGACGGCGACGCGGTCGCAGGTCTCGGCGATCACGCCCATGTCGTGGGTCACGAGCATGACGGCCGCGCCGTGCTCGCGACACAGGCGCTTGAGCAGGAAGATGATCTGCGCCTGGATCGAGACGTCGAGCGCGGTCGTCGGCTCGTCGGCGACGATGAGGCGCGGCTCACCCGCCAGCGCCAGGGCGATGACGACGCGCTGGCGCATGCCGCCGGAGAACTGGTGCGGGTACTGGTCGAGCCGCTCGGCCGCGGCGGGGATGCCGGTCTCCTCGAGCAGCCGGATGGCGCGCAGGCGGGCATCGGCGGCATTCAGCGGAAGGTGGGTCTGGATGGTCTCGATCAGCTGCTGGCCGACGGTGTAGAGCGGATCGAGCGAGGTCAGCGGATCCTGGAAGATCGCGCCGATCGAGCGGCCCCGCACCTTGCGCATCTCCTCGTACGGGAGCGCGTCGATCCGCCGCCCGTCGAAGTGGATCTCGCCGGCAGCGACCCGGCCCGGCGGGTCGAGCAGGCCGATGATGGCCGCGCCGGTGAGCGACTTGCCGGCGCCCGATTCGCCGACGACGCCGAGGATCTCGCCGGGCGCGATGTCGAACGAGACGTCGTCGAGCGCGACCAGCGTGCCTCTGCGGGTCGGGAATTCGACGCGCAGGTGGCGGACGTCGAGCAGCGGAGCGGCCATGCGAAGTGGAAGCGGAGGCGGAGCGGGGTCAGCGCAGGCGCGGGTTCAGCGCATCGCGCAGCCAGTCGCCGAAGAGGTTGATGCTCAGCGCGATCATGACCAGCATCGACCCCGGGAAGATGACCAGCCACCAGGCCCCGCTGAAGAGCTGCTTGTTGCCTTCGTTGATGAAGGTGCCGAGCGACGGCGAGGTCGGCGAGACGCCGACGCCGAGGAACGACAGCGTCGCCTCCGACAGGATCGCGGTCGCGACCTGGATGGTCGAGAGCACGAGCACCGGGCCCATCACGTTCGGCAGCACGTGCTTCATCATGATGCGCAGCGACGAGACGCCGACGATGCGCGCCGCCTGCACGTACTCCTTGTTCCGCTCGACCATCGTCGAGCCGCGCACGGCGCGCGCGTACTGCACCCAGCCGGGCAGCGCGATGGCGATGATGAGCACGCCGAACGCGAGCGAATCGTGCGCGTCGGGGAACAGCGCATGGCCGACACCGGCGATCAGCAGCGCGATGAGGATCGACGGGAACGAGAGCATCACGTCGCAGACACGCATGATGAGCGCGTCGATCCTCCCGCCCGCGTAGCCCGAGACCAGCCCGAGCCCGACGCCGACCAGCAACGACAGCAGCACCGACGCGCCGCCGACGAACAGCGAGATCTGCGCACCGTACATCAGCGCCGAAAGCACGTCCCGGCCCTGCTCGTCGGTGCCGAGCAGGTACTTCGCATTGCCGCCGGTCATCCATGCCGGCGGCAGCATGGAGTCGCTCAGCTCGAGCGTCGCGAGGTCGGTCGGGTTGTGCGGCGCGACCCAGCCGGCGAAGACGGCGCAGAAGATGCACGCCAGCGCGACCGCGGCCGCGCCCATCGCCATCGGCGAGCTGCGGAACGAATGCCAGAAGTCGCCGTCGAGGAAGCGCGCCCAGCGGCCC
>CAZZVH010000547.1:0-2151 GCA_964657365.1 uncultured Burkholderiaceae bacterium | reverse complement strand
CGTCGAGCATGTCGGACAGGCCGTCGGAGCAGAGCAGGTAGATGTCGCCCGGCAGGACGTCGTGCAGGTGCGTCTCGAGCAGCACCGTGTCTTCGACGCCGACAGCCCTCGTCACCAGGTTCTTGTTGGCGGAGAACGCCGCCTGCTCGGCGGTGATCAAGCCCGAATCGAGCTGCTCCTGGAGCAGCGAATGGTCGTGCGTGATCTGCGAGAGCCGGCCGGAACGGAGCCGGTAGCAGCGTGAATCGCCGACGTGGCCCATCAGCAGGCGCGTCTCCCGGAACACGCCGACCACCAGCGTCGTGCCCATGCCGGCGTACTGCGGGTTGGAATTGGCGGCGTTGAAGATCGCCCGGTTGGCGTTGTCGACGCAGATGTCCATCGCCCGCCGCACGTCGGTGTCTGTGGCCGATTCGGAGGCTTCCGAGAGCCAGCGGCCGAGTTCGGTCTTGATGAACGAGGTGCACATGCCGCTGGCGACCTCGCCGGCGTTGTAGCCACCCATGCCGTCGGCCAGGACAACCAGCGACGACGCCTCGTCGACAGCGACGGAATCCTCGTTGTTGTTGCGCGCCCGGCCGGTATCGGAGGCGCAGTGGAACTCGAGCGTCATCAGCGGCAAAGGGGGATTGGCACGAGTCGATCGGCGTTGCAGATTGTGCCTCGGTTCACGCCGCCTCCGGCCGCCGCGCGCGATGGTGCAGCCACTGGCCGGCGACGACGACGATCGCGGCGCCGGCAGCGCCGAGGATCCACTCCGCGCCGGGCAGCACTTTCTTGAACCAGGGCTCGACCGCCGGGTCGGTCGCGAACAGGCCGCCGGCCAGCCAGCCGAGCAGCCCCGCGCCCAGCGTGACGATGATCGGGAAACGCTGCATGACCTTCATCAGCATCGTGCTGCCGGCGACGATCAGTGGAATCGATGTCGCCAGCCCGACGACGAGAAGGAGCAGCCGGGTCTCGGCCGGCGCCCGGTCGGCGGCGCTCGCGACGGCGATCACGTTGTCGATGCTCATCACCGCGTCGGCCAGCAGGATGGTGCGGATGGCGGCCAGCAGCGTGCCGTGGGCGGCGATCTGGTCGTCGTCTTCCTTGGCCACGAGCAGCTGCACGCCGATCCAGAGCAGCGCCAGCGCACCGGCGATCTGCAGATAGGGGACGTCGAGCACCTCGACCGCCACGACCGTCAGCGCGACGCGCAGGCAGATCGCACCCGCCGTGCCCCAGACGATCGCCGTGCGCTGTTGCGCGCCGGGGAGCGAGCGCGCGGCCATCGCGATGACGACGGCGTTGTCGACCGACAGCAGGATGTTCGCGACGATGATCGCGAACAGCGCGCCCCAGAGGGCGCCCGAGCTCAGGTCCATCGGCGCGTGCCGACCGCCGCCCGCAGGCTGCCTAGAGCAGCCCCTTCATCAGGCGGCCCATCTCCGACGGGTTGCGGGTGACCGTGAAGCCGCACTCTTCCATCACGGCGAGCTTGGCGTCGGCCGTATCGGCACCGCCCGAGATCAGCGCGCCGGCATGGCCCATGCGCTTGCCCGGCGGCGCGGTGACGCCGGCGATGAAGCCGACGATCGGCTTCTTCATGTGCTCCTTGCACCAGCGGGCCGCTTCGGCCTCGTCGGAGCCGCCGATCTCGCCGATCATGACGACGGCATCGGTGCCAGGGTCGTCGTTGAACAGCTTCATGATGTCGATGTGCTTGAGGCCGTTGATCGGGTCGCCGCCGATGCCGACGGCGGTCGACTGGCCCAGGCCCACTTCGGTGATCTGGGCCACGGCCTCGTAGGTCAGCGTGCCGGAGCGGCTGACGATGCCGATGCGCCCGGCGCGGTGGATGTGGCCCGGCATGATGCCGATCTTGATCTGGTCGGGCGTGATCAGGCCGGGGCAGTTGGGGCCGAGCAGCAGCGTCTTCTTGCCGCCAGCCGCCTCGCGGGCACGCATGCGGCTCTTGATCTCGAGCATGTCGCGGACGGGAATACCTTCGGTGATGCAGATCGCCAGGTCGAGCTCGGCTTCCACCGCCTCCCAGATGGCCGCGGCGGCGCCGGCGGGCGGCACATAGATCACGCTGACCGTGGCGCCGGTGTTCTTCGCCGCTTCCTTGACGGTGGCGAAGATCGGGATGCCCTCGAAATCCTCGCC
>CAZZVH010000546.1:0-2165 GCA_964657365.1 uncultured Burkholderiaceae bacterium | reverse complement strand
GGCCGCGGCCGAGCCACAGTTCGCCGTCGAGTCCGTCGGCGGGCAGCATCGTCACGAACGATGCCGGCACCGACACCGGACGGCCGCTTCGATGGCGCAGGATGCGGCCGTCCCAGATCGCCCGCACGCCGTCGTACTTCTCGCTGACGAGGCAGAGCGCCGGGTCGACCTGGCCGGTGTAGACGCTCGCCAGCAACGGCGCGGGGATGCCGGCGGACGGGTCGCCTGGCGCCCCGGACGACGTCGTCGGCGACGCGGCGGCGGGCGGCGGGAGCATCGGCGCGGCCAGCGCGGCGAGCCAGCCTCGACGGGACAGGTCGAAGGACGGGTGGCGCATGCGAGTTCTCCCTGGACGCGACCGTCGTGTCGCACGAGGACGCATGGTCGCGGGCCCGGCCGGCGGCGTCGAGATCCTCCGACGGGTGCCGCCCTCCCCCGACGGAGCGAACGCGCGGGGGCCCGCTTTCTATAATCGATCGATGCCTTCCTGCCCAGTCGCCCGAGTCCAGTGCGCATGAACCCCGAGTTCGATTCCCGCGCGATCGAGCAGCGCGCGCGCGCTGACTGGGCCGCCGGCGACGTCTACCGCGTCGTCGAGGACGCGTCGAAGCCGAAGTACTACGCCTGCTCGATGCTGCCGTACCCGAGCGGACGGCTGCACATGGGCCATGTGCGCAACTACACCATCAACGACATGCTGGCGCGCCATCTGCGCATGACCGGCATGAACGTGCTGATGCCGATGGGCTGGGACGCGTTCGGCCTGCCGGCCGAGAACGCGGCGATGAAGAACGGCGTGCCGCCCGCCCGGTGGACGCGCGACAACATCGCCGCCATGAAGGCGCAGATGCAGGCGATGGGCCTGGCCATCGACTGGAGCCGCGAGATCGCGACCTGCGACCCGGGCTACTACAAGTGGAACCAGTGGCTGTTCCTGAAGATGCTCGAGGCGGGCATCGCCGAGCGGCGGACCCAGACCGTCAACTGGGATCCGGTCGACCAGACCGTGCTCGCGAACGAGCAAGTGGTCGACGGCCGCGGCTGGCGCTCGGGCGCCCTGATCGAGAAGCGCGAGATCCCCGGCTACTACCTGAAGATCACGCACTACGCCGAGGAGCTGCTCGACTGCGTGCACGACAGCCTGCCCGGCTGGCCGGAACGCGTCAAGACGATGCAGGCCAACTGGATCGGCAAGAGCGAGGGCGTGCGCTTCGCCTTCCCGCACACGATCCACGGCGCCGACGGCTCGCTGATCGGCGGCGGCAAGCTCTGGGTGTTCACGACCCGGGCCGACACGATCATGGGCGTCACGTTCTGCGCCGTCGCACCGGAGCACCCGCTGGCCCTTCACGCCGCGTCGCTGCGGCCCGACGTCGCTGCGTTCCTCGACGATTGCAAGGCCGGCGGCACGACCGAGGCGGAGCTCGCGACGCAACAGAAGAAGGGCATGTTCACCGGCCTGCACGTCGTCCATCCGCTCAGCCACCAGCCGATCCCGGTCTGGGTCGGCAACTACGTGCTGATGCACTACGGCGACGGCGCGGTGATGGGCGTGCCGGCCCACGACGAGCGTGACTTCGAATTCGCCAAGCAGTACGGCATCGACCTGTTCCAGGTCATCCACGTCGACGGCCAGAACTTCACGTACGACCACTGGCAGCCCTGGTACGGCGAGACCGACTGCAGCATCACGATCAACTCCGACAACTACAGCGGCCTGGCCTACCACGCGGCCGTCGACGCCGTGGCCGCTGCGCTGGCGCAACGCGGCCTCGGCGGCAAGCAGACCGCCTGGCGCCTGCGCGACTGGGGCGTCAGCCGGCAGCGCTACTGGGGCACGCCGATCCCGATCGTCCACTGCGCCGCGTGCGGCGTCGTGCCGGTGCCGGAACAGGATCTGCCGGTCGTGCTTCCGGAAGACCTGATCCCCGACGGCTCCGGCAACCCGCTGAACAGGAACGCCGCCTTCCTGGACGTGGCCTGCCCCCGCTGCGGCAAGCCGTCGCGTCGCGAGACCGACACGATGGACACCTTCGTCGACAGCGCCTGGTACTTCATGCGCTACTGCGACCCGGCGCTCGAAGGCGCGATGGTCGGCACCGGCACGGCGTACTGGATGCCGATGGACCAGTACATCGGCGGCATCGAGCACGCGATCCTGCACC
>CAZZVH010000545.1:0-2170 GCA_964657365.1 uncultured Burkholderiaceae bacterium | reverse complement strand
ACCTTCACGCTGTCCCTGGGCATCCTCGCCATGAAGCTGCTCGTGGTGCGCAGCAGCCGGGCGACACGCCGCTGACCGGGCCGGCGCGTCGGGGATCGGCCTGTCGCCGCCGCCAAGTCACGTCACTCGACATCCTTCAGGATCTTCTCGATGGTGCCGAGCCGCGTCTTGATGTCGGCGAGATCGTCCTGGATCGACGTCAGGGTCGCGGCGTTGCCGGAATCCGTTGCGGCGCGGACCTTCGCATACTGCATCGCGGAAACGTAGCGGATGCCGAAGATGATCAGGATGGTGCCGAGCACCAGGCAGATGGACGTCAGATACACGGATTCGGACATGGGAAGCCTCTACTGGTCGGTGGGTGTCGTGAGGGACGGCGCCGCCTTGGCGATCGTCGCCGGGGTGAGCTCGACGCGAAAGGCGACGACCTCGAAATAGTTGAGTGCCTTGCCGTCGCCCGAGAGCTCGTGCCGGCTCGTCACCAGGCCGGCTTCCTCGAGCTTCTGCAAATGCAGATGCAGGAGAGGGCGGCTCATGCCGATGTCCCTCGCCAGCTGGCTGACGTAGTTGCGGCCGTCGGCTTCGAGCGACGCGACGATGCGCAGACGGTGCGGGTTGGCCAGCGCCGCCAGCATCGCCAGCATCCTGTCGCCCTGGCTCGGAGCTCCTGCTTTCATGTGAAAACAATACCTGACACGTGTCACGATGTCAAGTCGAGTGGATCCGGCCGCACGGGAGTGGAGTCGCCGGTCGTATCCTTCGACCCGGCGATCCAGGAGAAGCCCCATGGCCACCATCGAGACAGCAGCCTCTTCGAAGCTGAGCACCGTGCTCCGCGTGACGAGCGGCAACTTCATGGAGATGTTCGACTTCTTCCTGTTCGGCTTCTACGCCACGAACATCGCCAAGACGTTCTTCCCCGCGGCCGACGAGTTCGCGTCGCTGATGTTCACGTTCATGACCTTCGGCGCCGGCTTCCTGATGCGGCCGCTCGGCGCCATCTTCCTCGGCGCCTACGTCGACCGGGTCGGCCGGCGCAAGGGCCTGATCGTGACGCTGGCGCTGATGGGCCTCGGCACCGTGCTGATCGCCTTCGTGCCGGGCTTCGCCACCATCGGCTACCTGGCCCCGTTCCTGGTGCTGGTGGGCCGGCTGCTGCAGGGCTTCTCGGCGGGCGTCGAGCTGGGCGGCGTGTCGGTCTATCTCTCGGAGATGGCGCCGCCGGGCAAGAAGGGCTTCTACGTGGCGTGGCAGTCGGCCAGCCAGCAGGTGGCGATCATCTTCGCCGCCGGCATCGGCTACGGCCTCAACGTCTGGCTGACGCCGCTGCAGATCGGCGACTGGGGCTGGCGCGTGCCCTTCTTCATCGGCTGCTTGATCGTGCCGGTGCTGTTCATGCTCCGGCGCTCGCTCCAGGAGACCGAGGAGTTCCTGCGCCGCAAGCACCGGCCCGAGGCGCGGGAGATCTTCCAGTCGATGCTGCAGAACTGGCTGCTCGTGGTGAGCGGCATGATGCTCGTGGCGATGACGACGGTCTCGTTCTACCTGATCACCGTCTACACGCCCACCTTCGGCCGCAGCGTGCTCAAGCTCAGCACCACCGACAGCCTGGTCGTCACGCTGTTCGTCGGCGTCTCCAACTTCATCTGGCTGCCGATCATGGGCGCGCTGTCCGACCGCACCGGCCGGCGCCCGCTGCTGCTGTTCTTCACCGTGCTGACGATCCTGACCTCGTATCCGGCGATGGTCTGGCTCACCGATGCGCCGACCTTCGCGCGCATGCTCTCGGTCGAGCTCTGGCTCTCGTTCCTCTACGCCAGCTACAACGGCGCCATGGTCGTGGCGCTGACCGAGGTGATGCCGGTGTCGGTGCGCACGGCCGGCTTCTCGCTGGCCTACAGCCTCGCCACGGCCGTGTTCGGCGGTTTCACGCCGGCCATCGCCACCGCGCTCATCAGCTACACCGGCAACAAGGCGGCGCCGGCGATGTGGATGAGCTTCGCCGCCGTCTGCGGGCTGATCGCCACGCTGGTGCTGTACCGGCGCAAGGGTGGCCAGCCTTCCGAACTGAGCTTCGGCGTGCGCGCCTGAGGAGGCTTCCGGGACGTCGAACGAGCGCGTCTTATCCTCGCGCATGGCCTGGACCGAGCTGCTTTCCCAGTACGGCTAC
>CAZZVH010000544.1:0-2176 GCA_964657365.1 uncultured Burkholderiaceae bacterium | reverse complement strand
GTCGCTGGTCGCCCTGTCGGGCTGTGCCATCAATCGGGCCACCGCCACCGTCGACCCCGCTGCAAATCTCGCGACCATCAAGACAGTGCATGTCGTTCACGTCAAGGAAGACGACCGGAACATCAACGAGCTCATCGTCGCGCGCCTGAACCAGCTCGGCATGACGGCGACCACGGGCGACACGCAACCGGCCAACGTCGACGCCGTCGTCACCTACATCGATCGCTGGATGTGGGACATCACGATGTACATGCTCGATCTCACCATCGTCGTGCGCGACCCGAAGACCGAATTCCCGATGGCCACGGGCAATTCGCATCACACCTCGCTGACCCGGCTCTCCCCCAAGGAGATGGTCGACGAGGTCACGGGCAACATCTTCAAGGGAGCGAAGAAATGACGACGCTTCATCGGCTCGCCGCCGCGGCGCTCGTCGCCGCCGCTGCCGTTCTGGCCGGATGCGCCAGCCCTGCCGACAAGCAGGCCATGACGGTCGGCAAGCAGGTCTCGATCGCGAAGCCGCACCCCTACAGCGTCGCCCTCGACGTGACCGGCGGCGCCGAGACGAGCGGGACGACGTCTTCCAACATCGCCAATGCCGATCTGAAAGACGCGATCGAGGCGTCGATCCGGGAGACGCGCGTCTTCCGGGAGGTCGTGCAGGGCAAGAACGGGCAGTACCTGCTGCTCGTGAACGTGGTGACGTTGTCGAAGCCGTCCTTCGGATTCAGCTTCACGGTCGATCTCGAAGCCGGCTGGACGCTGACGCGCGCCAGCGACGGGCAGATCGTCTACCGCAAGTCGATCATGTCGTCGGGGACCGCGGGGGCGACCGACGCGTTCGTCGGCATGACACGCCTGCGGCTGGCCGTCGAGGCGGCAGCGCGGGCCAACATCGCGCAAGGCCTGACCGCCATCGGCCTGCTCGACCTCTGAGACCGCCCCTCAGGCCACCGGCACCAGGCCGAACTCCTTCGCCAACAAGGCATACGAACGCCGGCGTGCCGCCGGCTCGTGGGCCCAGGTGTTGACGACCACTTCATCCAGCTGATATTCCCGGGCCAGGGCCCGGATCTTCGTGCCGACGGCGGCCGCCGTGCCCACGAACGCCTTCTCGCGCATCGGCTCGAGCATCGCTTCCTCAACGCTGCTGAAGCCGCGAGCGGCGATGTCGTCGGGCGCCTGCAGCGGGCCGAGCACGCCGCGCTGCCGGTCGATGCGCCAGCGATCGCGCGACAGCGCCAGGTGCGCCGCCTCGGCGTCGGTCTCGGCGACCATCGCCCAGATGCAGAGCGTCGCCATCGGCTTCGGATGGCGTTCGCTCGGCTCGAAACGCTGCCGGTAGAGCGCCATCGCCTGCTCGGCGCCGAGGCCGTCGGTGAAGAAGTAGGCGAAGGCGTAGGGCAGGCCGAAATGGGCGGCGAGCTGGGCGCCGTAGTCGGAGCTGCCGAGGATCCACATCTCGGGCGCATGCGGGCCGAGCGGATGCGCGGTGATGCCGGCCCAGGTGCCGATCGACGTCCACGCGGCGAGGTCGCGCACCTGCACGGGAAAGTCTTCGGCGCCGTGGCTCGCGTGCGGGTTCAGGGCCCGGGCGGTTCGCATGTCGCCGCCGGGCGCGCGGCCGAGCCCGAGGTCGATGCGGCCGGGCGCCAAT
The DNA here is from genome assembly GCA_964657365.1 of uncultured Burkholderiaceae bacterium. Taxonomy (GTDB): domain Bacteria; phylum Pseudomonadota; class Gammaproteobacteria; order Burkholderiales; family Burkholderiaceae_C; genus Schlegelella_A. The sequence goes on along the minus strand of CAZZVH010000544.1, from coordinate 519 downwards.
GCCTCGAGCACGCGGAACTGCTCGGCGACCTTCAGCGCGCTGTAGTGCGGCAGCATGACGCCGGCGCTGCCGATGCGGATCGTCGTCGTGCGCGCCGCGATGGCCGCCATCAGGATCTCGGGCGCCGAGCCGACGATGGTCGGCAGTCCGTGATGCTCGCTGACCCAGAACCGCGAGTAGCCGAGCAGTTCGCAATCGACCGCGAGCGACAGCGTGTCGCGGATCGCGGCGTCTTCGCTGCTGCCCGCGAGCGAGACGGATTGATCGAGAACCGAGAGACGAAGCGAGTCAGCCATGGGGATGCGTGGGGTCGATCCAGCGAACGGTTTCCGGCTTCTCGGCCGGCTCGATGTCGAGGTTCACGGCCACCGCCTCGCCGTCGCTGCGACAAAGCACGCATTCGAGCATCTCGTCGCGGCTCGCGTTGATCTCCTGGTGCGGAACCCATGGCGGGATATAGATGAAGTCGCCCGGCCCGGCCTCGGCCGTGAATTCGAGCGCCTCGCCCCAGCGCATGCG
>CAZZVH010000543.1:0-2184 GCA_964657365.1 uncultured Burkholderiaceae bacterium | reverse complement strand
CGAGGTTGCGCTCGTCGCCGAGCATCATCCAGGCGAAGACACGCTCATGCAATGTGCGGGCCACCTCGGCGCGGCGGCTCGCCACCGGGCCGTGCGCCCAGTCCCAGACGCACAGATCGGCCATGGCGCCTGGCTCGAGCGAGCCGATCTCGGCACCGAGGCCGAGTGCCTGCGCGGCACCGCGCGTGGCGGCGTGCAGCGCCTTCCAAGCCGTCAGCCGCTCGCCGGCCAAGGCCTGGATCTTGTAGGCGTCGGCCATGTTGCGCAGCATCGAGAGGCTGGTGCCGCCGCCCACGTCGCTGGCCATCGAGACGTGCACGCCCGCGGCCTCGGCTGCGCGCCAGCCGAACAGGCCGCTGCCGAGGAAGAGGTTCGACGACGGCGAGTGCGCGATCTGCGCGCCGGCTTCGGCCAGCGCAGCGCGGTCGGCGTCGTCGAGCCAGATGCCGTGCGCGAACACGCTCTTCGCATGCAGCAGGCCGGCGCGCGCGTAGACGTCGAGGTAGCTGCGCGCCTCGGGGAACAGCTCGCGCACCCACTGCACCTCGGCGCGGTTCTCGGCGAGGTGGGTCTGCATGTAGAGGCTCGGATCGTCGCGGCAGAAGCGGCCGGCCATGGCGAGCTGCGCGGGCGTGCTGGTCGGGGCGAAGCGCACCGTCATCGCGTACGCGAGGCGGCCGCGGCCGTGCCAGCGGGCGATCAGCTCGGCGCTGTCGCGCCCGGCGCTGGCGACGTCGTCGGTCAGGCCGGCCGGCGCATTGCGGTCCATCAGCACCTTGCCGGCGACGAGGCGCATGCCGCGCTGCTCGGCTGCGGCGAACAGCGCGTCGACGGAGGTCTTGTGCACGGTGGGGAAGACGACCGCCGAGGTCGTGCCGTGTGCAAGGAGCGCATCGAGGAACAGCGCCGCCGCCGCTTCGGCGTGCGCTTCGTCGGCATGACGCGTCTCGGCCGGGAAGGTGTGCGTCGTCAGCCAGTCGAGCAGCTCGGTGCCGTAGCTGGCGATGACGTCGATCTGCGGGCTGTGCACGTGCGTGTCGACGAAGCCGGGCATGACGAGCTGGCCGGAATGGTCGTGACGCTCCCAGCCGTCGCCCGGCTGCTCGGCCTGAATGCCGACGATGCGGCCTGCCTCGGCCAGCAGCCAGTGGTCGGCCCGGAAACGCACCGCGGCGGACGCCGTGTCGCCCCACGCCGGATCGGCGGTGAAGTCGAGCAGATCGCCGCGGATGGCGAGCCGGCCCGTCATGCGTGGGCGCGGCTCCGTCGACAGGGCGACGTCGTCAAGGCAGCGCGGCCCGAATCATGCATTCATCCCTGCCTCGAAGCGATCCTGCGCGGAGTCTAGTCTCGCCACCGACCCACCCCGGCAAAAACACGAAGGCGTCTGTGGATGGATGAATCCCATAGCATCCGACAACCGATGAACACGACACCTGGCGAGGGAAGCGCGGCGGCCTCGGCGCGGCCGATCCGGTTCTTCCACCGCGGCCGCATCGTCGAGGTCGGCGATGCATCGCCCACCCGCACCGTCCTCGAATGGCTGCGCGAGGACGCCCGCTGCACCGGCACCAAGGAAGGCTGCAACGAGGGCGACTGCGGCGCCTGCACCGTCGTCATCGCCGAGCTGCCGGGTGAGGCCACCGCCGGCACCTCGGAAGTGGTGGGCGGCCTGCGCCTGACCACCACCAACGCCTGCATCCAGTTCCTGCCCACGCTCGACGGCAAGGCGCTCTTCACCGTCGAAGACCTGAAGCGCCCCGACGGCTCGCTCCATCCGGTGCAGCAGGCGATGGTCGACTGCCACGCCTCGCAATGCGGCTTCTGCACCCCCGGCTTCGTGATGTCGCTGTGGGCCGCCTACGAGCACCACGCCGCCAGCGGCACCCGGCCGACGCGCCAGGAGCTGGCCGACGAGCTCTCGGGCAACCTCTGCCGCTGCACCGGCTACCGGCCGATCCTCGATGCCGGCGAGCGCATGTTCGACCTGCCCGCGAGCCCCTGCGACACCGCGCCGGCCGTGGCCGCGCTCGAATCGATCGCGTCGACCGAGACCTTCCGCTACGCGCCGGCCGGCGGGGCCGGGTTCGTCGCGCCGCGCACGCTCGACGCCTTCGCCGCGGAGCGGCTCGCCCATCCGGATGCACGCGTGCTCGCCGGCTCGACGGACATCGGCCTGTGGGT
>CAZZVH010000542.1:0-2185 GCA_964657365.1 uncultured Burkholderiaceae bacterium | reverse complement strand
ATGTGGTCCTGGATGCTCCTGGGTCTCGTGGTCGCGGCCGGGCCGGCCTGGGCGGCCTGGCCGGAGCAGCCCGTCACGCTGGTCGTGCCGTACACGCCCGCCACCGGCATCGACATCGTCGCCCGGCAACTGGCGGCGCGCCTGCCCAAGGTACTCGGCCAGCCGGTCATCGTCGAGAACGTGCCCGGTGCCAGCGGCAACATCGGCAGCGAGCGCGTCGCACGCGCCAGGCCCAACGGCTACACGCTGCTGGTGCAGGTGAGCACGCTGGTCATGAACAAGAGCCTGTTCAAGACGCTGACCTACGATCCGGTCGCCGACTTCACGCCCGTCGCGCTCACCTCGTGGGGAACGCTCGTGCTGGTGACCAACCCGGCCGCCCAGCACGTCGACTCGGTCGCGCAGATGGTCGCGGCGGCCAGGGCGGCGCCGGGCAGGCTCACCTACGGCACGCCGGGCATCGGCACGCCGCACCACCTGGCGATGGCCCTGCTGGCGCAGAAGGCCGGCATCGAGATCGAGCACGTGCCGTTCAAGGGCACCTCCGGCGCCTTGACCGAGTTGCTCGCCGGCCGGATCGACTACATGTTCCTGCCGGTGCACGTGGCGCTGCCGCAGGTCCAGGCCGGCAAGCTGCGCGTCCTGGCTTCGGGCAGCGACAAGCGCCTGCCGCAGCTGCCGAACGTCCCGACGCTGGCCGAGGCCGGCCTCGACGTCGGCAGCGTCGACATGTGGTACGGCGTGCTCGCACCGAAGGGCACGCCGCCGGAGATCGTCGCCCGTCTCACCGCCGCGATCGACGACGTGCTCGCCCAGCCCGACGTGGCACGCGCCTTCGAGGCGCAGGGCATGGTGCCGGCACACGCCGCGCCGGCCGCTTTCGGCCAGCTGATCGCCAGGGATGCGGTGCGCTGGGCCGAGGTCGTGCGCGCCGGCAAGATCACCGCGGAATGAGGGCGGGGCCGGGCGCCGGCGCGTTCAGGCGCCGCCGCGGGTCGTGCGCAAGACTGTCTCGGCGATGCCCTGGTCGGCCGTGTCGCCTGTCCACGCGACGAACTGGTCCGGGCGCACGAGCACCAGCGGCCAGGCGTATCGAGCGCGCTCGCCGTCACGGTTGTCGGCGACCAGCGTGAGCGGCACGTCGCCTGCGCTCGCGGCGTCGACGAACGCTCGCGCGCTCGAGGCTTCGGCGTCGAACGCGAGCAGGGTGAAGCCCGGTCCGAGGGCGTCGTAGACGTTGTCGCCGCGTGACAAGCCGGCCGGTGCCAGGTGGTGGCCGGCGCGAGCCTCGAAGGTGTGCTTGCCGACGACGCTGCCGCCGCAAGCGCCTTCGGCGGCCGGCCCGACGACGATCGGCGAGCCCTCGTAGTTCGGCTCGAACGACTGCACCTCGCCGACGGCGCCCTGGCTGCGCGCCTGCCAGGCACGCTCGAAGGCGGCCGGATCGCGGCGCGGGTCGAACTCGCGCAGGAACTGGCGATCGGTCTCGATGCCGCGGGCGATGAAGTCCCTCGCGGTCGACGCGAACACCGGCCGCCGTTCGCTGTCGTAGGAGTCGAGCAGGGCCTCGCCGCCCCAGCCCTGCAGCGCCGCGGCCAGCTTCCAGCCGAGGTTGCGCGCGTCTTCGAATCCGGTGTTGATGCCGTAGCCGCCGTAGGGCGGATGGCTGTGCGCGGCGTCGCCGGCGATGAAGACGCGGCCGGCGCGATAGCGGTCGGCCATCGCGAAACGCAGGTCCCAGAAGCCGACGTGCTGGAGCTCGACCTCGAACTCCGCACCCACCGCCTCCTGCACGTAGGCCCGGAAGTCGAAGTTGTGCTCGGTGGTGCCCGGGGGCACCGGCGCGTGGAAGAACCAGGTGCTGCCGAGGTCGACGCGCCCGAGGAATTTCCAGTAGCCCTCGAGCTCCGGCTGCAGCACGTTGTAGTACGACTTGCCCGGATACCGGCCGAGCAACCCGTGCAGGCCATGCGAGCGGAACACCAGCAGGACCATCAACCGGTCGTGGTCGGACAGGGTCTGGGTGATGCCGGCCTGCTCGCGCACGTTCGAGCGGCTGCCGTCGCAGCCGACCAGCCACCTGGCGCGCAGCGTCCGTCGGCCGCTGCCGCCGCGCTCCGCGACGTCGACCGTGACGCCATCGCCGTCCTGCGCGATCGCTTCCACTGTCGAGCCGAGGAGCATC
>CAZZVH010000541.1:0-2194 GCA_964657365.1 uncultured Burkholderiaceae bacterium | reverse complement strand
CGCGAGGGCACGCCGGCCTACACGCTCGACCGTCGCTACTGGTTCGCGCATTGAGCACGCGGCCGGCCCGGTCATGAGAGTCGCGGTGGTCGACGGCGGCTCGTTCGTCCTCCCCTACGACTACCAGCTCGTCAAGGCGCTGGCGGGTCACGGCATCGCGGTCGAGTTCTTCGGCTCGCGCACGCGCTACAACGGCGACGTGCTCGAAGCGATGCGGGCGTTGCCCGGCGTCATCGTCCGCGACAGCGCCGTCTCGGGCACCGTCACGTCGCGCTGGCGCGGTGCGCTGGCCTATGCGGCGATGTGGGTCACGATCTGGCGCCGGCGCAAGGAGTTCGACGCCATCAATTTCCAGTTCAGCGCGTGGTGGAAGGTCGAGAAGCGGGTGATGCCGAGGCTGGGCGATCGCCTCGTGTTCACGGTGCACAACGCCGTGCCGCACGGCTTCACCGGCCGCCGGCATCCACAGACCGAGCGCATCGCCGAACTCGCGCGCACGCTCGTCTTCGTGAGCCGCTTCAGCCACGACGACTTCATCGAGCGCTACGGCGAACGCTTCCGTGCCAAGGCCCGCGTGGTGCCGCACGGCCTGCTGCCCGTGATCCCCGGGCTGCCGCCGATGCGCTACGCGGCGCAAGGCCGTCCGGAGGCGCTCGTCTACTGGAGCCTGGTGAAGCCGTACAAGGGCGTCGAGATCTTCCGCGAGCTGGCCGGTTCGGAACGCATCCGCGCGATGGGACTGCGCCTCGAGATCCACGGCGCCTGGGCGCCCGAGCTGGCCGGGCTGCGCGCCGAGCTCGTCGCCCTCGGCGTGCATGTCGACGACGCCTACCTCGACGCGCCGGATCTGCTGGATCTGCTGTCGCGCAACGTCGTCTTCCTGCTGCCCTACCTCGAAGCGTCGCAATCCGGTGCGCTCTACGCGCTGCTGCAGCACGGCCGCTTCTTCATCTGCGCCGACGTCGGCGATCTCGGCGACGTGATGCGGCGCTTCGGGCTCGAGGCGCTGCTGCTCGCCGACCGCAGCGCCGACGCGGTCGCCGATTGCCTCGACCGCCTGCGTCTCCAGGAACCGGAGCTCGCGGCTGCCTTCCAGGCCGCCCAGGACGCATCGGCCTGGGCCGAGACCACCGACGGCATCGCCGCCATCTACGCCGGGCGGGACGCCGCTGCGCCGGCCGCCCCGATGCCACAATCGCCCGCCCGATCGCCATGAAGCAGATCATCAAGAGCGCCCTGGCCCGTGCCGGCCTCGAGCTGACACGCACCGCCGACCGCCGCCGCGCCGCGCTGGCCGATCTGCCGCCGGCCGATCGCGTGCTGGTCGAGCGCGTCGAGCCGTTCACCATGACGAGCCTGGAGCGACGCGCCAGCCTGCTCGGCGCGGTCGACCATATCGTGCGGCACGGCATCGCCGGCGACATCGTCGAGTGCGGCGTCTGGCGCGGCGGCAGCATGATGCTGGCGGCGCTCGCGCTGATGGCGCGCGGCGACACCTCTCGCGACCTGTGGCTCTACGACACCTTCGAGGGCATGAGCGAGCCGAGCGCCGAAGACCGCAGCCACAGCGGCGAGACCGCCGCGGCACAGCTCGCGCGCACGCCGAAAGGCAAGGGCGTGTGGTGCGAGGCCGGGCTCGGCGACGTGCAGGCCAATGTCTGGTCGACCGGCTACCCGCGCGAGCGCATCCACTTCATCGAGGGCAAGGTCGAGGCGACGATCCCGGCCACGCTGCCGCCGCGCATCGCCCTGCTGCGCCTCGACACCGACTGGTACGAATCGACCCGCCACGAGCTCGTGCATCTCTACCCGCTGCTGTCGCGGCGCGGCATCCTCGTCGTCGACGACTACGGCCACTGGAAGGGCGCGCAACAGGCGGTCGACGAGTACTTCGCCGACCACGCGGCGCCCGTCTACCTGCACCGCATCGACTACACCGCGCGTCTCGTCGTCAAGCAGGATGGCGCGTGACCGCGCCGCGGCTCCTCACCGCCTTGCCGCAGGTCTACGCGGCGGCGGCGATGCGGCTCGCGCTGCCGTTGCTCGTGCTGCCGCTGGTCGCGTCGCGCGTCGGCGCCGACGAGTTCGGGCGGCTCGGGTTCATCCTCGTCTGGGCAGGACTGCTGGCGACGCTGGTCGAGGGCGGCTTCCTCGCCGCGGCGACGCGCCTGGCCGTCGCCGCCGATGCGGCGCG
>CAZZVH010000540.1:0-2209 GCA_964657365.1 uncultured Burkholderiaceae bacterium | reverse complement strand
GACTGGTTCCAGCTGAGCCTGAAGGAAGGCCTCACGGTCTTCCGCGACCAGGAATTCAGCATGGACATGCTCTCGACCGCGTCGGCGCGCGCGGTCAAGCGGATCCAGGACGTGCACACGCTGCGCCAGGTGCAGTTCCCGGAAGACGCGGGGCCGATGGCGCATCCGGTGCGGCCCGACCGCTATGTCGAGATCAACAACTTCTACACGTCGACCGTCTACAACAAGGGTGCCGAAGTCGTGCGCATGATGCAGACGCTGGTCGGCCGCGCCGGCTTCGCCAAGGGCATCACGCTGTACTTCGCGCGCCACGACGGCCACGCCGTCACCTGCGACGACTTCGCCCAGGCCATCGCCGACGCGAACCCCGACAGCGCATTGAGCAAGCGTCTGGCGCAATTCAAGCGCTGGTACGCGCAGGCCGGCACGCCGCGCGTGACCGCCCGCGGCCGCTACGACGCGCCATCGCGCACGTACACGCTGGGCCTCGAGCAATCGTCGTTGCCGATCGAGGGGCAGGCGGCGAAGGAGCCGTTCGTGATTCCGCTGGCGATCGGCCTGGTCGGGCGCGATGGCTCGGCGCTGACGATGCGGCTGGAAGACGAGCCGGCCGATGCGACGACCAACGAGCGCGTGCTCGTGCTCGACGAGCAGCGCGCCTTCTTCACCTTCGTCGATGTCGACCAACCGCCCGTGCTCTCGCTGCTGCGCGGCTTCTCGGCGCCGGTGGTGCTGGTCGACGGCGCCAGCGATGCCGACCTGCTGGTGCTGATGCGCCACGACAGCGACCCGTTCAACCGCTGGGAGGCGGGCCAGCGCCTGGCGCTCAACCGGCTCGTCGCTTCCTCGACCGGCGCCGTCACCGACCTGCCCGTGCTCGACGCGGAATTCATCACCGCGATGGGCGAGATGCTGCGCGACCCGACGCTCGACCCGGCGTTCAAGGAGATGGTGCTGACGTTGCCGAGCGAGACCTACATCGCCGAGCAGCTGACGAGCGTCGATCCGCAGCGCATCCACGCGGCGCGCGAGTCGATGCGCGGCCAGCTCGCGTCCAGCCTGTTCGCCGACTGGGCGAACGCCTTCGAGACGCACCAGGTGCCGGGCGGCTACTCGCCCGACGCCACGTCGGCCGGGCACCGTTCGCTCGCCAACATGGCCCTGGCGATGTGCTGCATCGACGCCGTGAAGCGCGGTGACGCGACCTGGCCGGGCCGCGCCTACCAGCGCTTCAAGGACGCCTCCAACATGACCGATCGCCAGGGCGCGCTGATGGCGTTGCTGGTCAGCGGCTCGGCGCTGGCCGAGCCGGCGTTCGAGCGCTTCCATGCGCTGTTCCGGGACGACGCGCTGGTCGTCGACAAGTGGTTCGCGATGCAGGCGGCGGCGCCGGAGCACGACGGCCGGGTCTTCGAGCGCGTCAAGCGTCTGCTGAAGCATCCGGACTTCGTGCTCGGCAACCCGAACCGCGCGCGCAGCCTGATCGGCACCTTCTGTCTCGGCAACGCGGCCGGGTTCCACCGGGCCGACGGCGCGGGCTATGGGTTCTGGGTCGACCGCGTGCTCGCCGTCGACGCCCTCAACCCGCAGCTCGGCTCGCGCATTGCCCGCGCCCTGGAGCGATGGGCCAGGCTCGCCGAGCCGTACCGCTCGGCGGCGCATGCGGCGATCGAGCGCGTCGCCGCGCATCCGAAGCTCTCGAGCGACACGCGCGAGATCGTGTCGCGGGCGCTGGCCGGAGGCTGACATGGCGACGACGCGCAAGGCAGCCACGAAGAAGAAGAACGCGTTCTACGCGCAGTCTGGCGGCGTCACGGCCGTCATCAACGCGTCGGCCTGCGGCGTCATCGAGACAGCGCGCGCGCATCGGGACAGGATCGGCAAGGTCTACGCCGGCCGCAACGGCATCATCGGCGCGCTCACCGAAGACCTGATCGACACGAGCAAGGAATCGGCGGCCGCCATCCGCGCGCTGCGCTCCACGCCGGCCGGCGCCTTCGGCTCGTGCCGCTACAAGCTGAAGTCGCTCGACAAGAGCCGGCGCGAATACGAGCGGCTGATCGAGGTCTTCCGGGCGCACGACATCGGCTGGTTCTTCTACAACGGCGGCGGCGATTCGGCCGACACCTGCTTCAAGGTGAGCCAGCTCTCGGCCTCGATGGGCTACCCGCTGCAGGCCATCCACGTGCCCAAGACGGTCGACAACGAC
>CAZZVH010000539.1:0-2224 GCA_964657365.1 uncultured Burkholderiaceae bacterium | reverse complement strand
CGCGTTAAGGACATCATCTTCGAGTGGGAAGGCAAGGACAAGAACGGCAAGAACGTTCGTGGCGAAATGCGCGCGGGCGGCGAGGCCATGGTGAGCGCGAGCCTGCGCCGCCAGGGCGTGATGGTGCAGAAGGTGAAGAAGCGCCGGCTGACGGGCGGCAAGGCGATCAAGCAGAAAGACATCGCCGTCTTCACGCGCCAGCTGTCCACCATGATGCGGGCAGGCGTGCCTCTCATCCAGTCGTTCGACATCGTGGCCCGCGGCAGCACGAACCCCAAGATGACCCGTCTTCTGGTCGATATCCGGTCCGACGTGGAGACGGGCACCAGCCTTTCGGCCGCGTTTCGCAAGCATCCGCTCTACTTCGACGCCCTGTACTGCAATCTGGTCGAGGCTGGAGAAGCCGGCGGCATCCTTGAAACCCTGCTCGATCGTCTTGCCATCTATCAAGAGAAGACGATGGCGATCAAGAGCAAGATCAAGTCGGCGCTGATCTATCCGATCGCCGTGATGGTGGTCGCGTTCGTCGTCCTGACCGTGATCATGATCTTCGTGATCCCGGCGTTCGAGGACGTGTTCAAGAACTTCGGCGCCAACCTCCCGGCGCCGACCCTGGTCGTCATCGCGATCTCCAAGTTCTTCGTCGCCTACTGGTACCTGATCTTCATCATCGGCGGCGGCGGAACCTACTTCTTCATGCACACGTGGAAGCGCTCGCTGAAGATGCAGCGCTACATGGACCGCCTGATGCTGAAGGTGCCGGTGTTCGGCGACCTGGTCAACAAGTCGTCCATCGCCCGCTGGACCCGCACGCTGTCGACCATGTTCGCCGCTGGCGTGCCGCTGGTCGAGGCGCTCGACTCGGTGGGCGGCGCGTCCGGCAATGCGGTGTTCGCCGAAGCCACCGAGAAGATCCAGAAGGACGTCTCCACCGGCTCGGCCCTGACGACATCCATGCAGGCCACCGGCGTCTTCCCGGTGATGGTGCTGCAGATGTGCGCCATCGGCGAGGAATCGGGCTCGCTCGACGCCATGCTCGGCAAGGCGGCGGAGTTCTACGAGGACGAGGTCGACGAAGCCGTGAAGGGCCTGTCGAGCCTGATGGAGCCGTTCATCATCGTCATCCTCGGCACGCTCATCGGCGGCATCGTCGTCTCGATGTACCTGCCGATCTTCAAGCTGGGCCAGGTGGTCTGACCGCAGCGCCGATGCTTGCGCCGTACGCCGAGATCTTTTTCACGCCTCTCGTTCTCGCCGTTTTCGGCCTTTGCATCGGCAGCTTCCTCAACGTCGTCATCCATCGCCTGCCGCTCATGCTCGAGCGTGGCTGGAAGCAGGAAAGCGCCGACCTGCTCGGCGTCGCCGTTCCGGAGACGCCGGCGATCACGCTGGCGACGCCGAGATCGCGCTGCCCGTCGTGCGGGCACGCCATCACCTGGTACGAGAACCTGCCGCTCGTCAGCTGGCTGTGGCTGAAGGGCCGCTGCTCGGAATGCAAGGCGCGCATCTCCGTGCGCTACCCGGTGGTCGAGCTCACCACGGCCATCCTGTTCGGACTCATCGGCTGGCGCTTCGACGGCCAGCCCGTCGCCGTGCTCTGGTGCGGGTTCGCCGCCGCCCTCGTCGCGCTGGCCGGCATCGACTGGGACACGACGCTCCTGCCCGACAACATGACGCTGCCGCTGGCCTGGGCGGGCCTCGTCGCCGCGGCGCTCGGCTGGACCATCCCCCTGTCCGACGCGCTCTGGGGCGCGGTGGCCGGGTATCTGTCGCTGTGGTCGGTCTACTGGCTGTTCAAGCTCGCGACCGGCAAGGAAGGCATGGGCTTCGGAGACTTCAAGCTGCTCGCCGCACTCGGCGCCTGGCTGGGTCTCAAGATGATCTTGCCGATCATCCTCGCCGCATCGCTGATCGGCGCCGTGGTGGGCATCTGCATGAAGATGAGCGCTTCGCTGCGCGAAGGCCGCTACGTGCCGTTCGGTCCGTTCCTCGCGGGCGCCGGGCTGGTCGTGATGCTGGCGGGCAGGTCGCGTGTCCTCGGCTGGATCGGCTGGACCTGAGCCAGGCGGCGCGGGGACGCATGGGCAAGCTGCGGATCGGGCTGACCGGCGGCATCGGCAGCGGCAAGAGCACCGTCGCCGCCATGCTGGTGGCACGCGGCGCCGGGCTCATCGACACCGACGCCATCGCCCGCGACCTGACGCGCCCGGACGGAACGGCTCTC
>CAZZVH010000538.1:0-2225 GCA_964657365.1 uncultured Burkholderiaceae bacterium | reverse complement strand
CGGACGGTGGTGTTCCGCCTCGGCGCCGGGAAGAGCGTCGACGAGGCCCGCGAGCTGGTCCGGCGCTGGCGCGGTGCCGACCCGGCGAACCGCGCGCTCGAGGACGTGCACGCGTGGTGGCGCGAGACGCTCGGCGCCGTCCGCGTGCAGACGCCGGTGCCGTCGCTCGATGCGCTCGCGAACGGCTGGCTGCTCTACCAGGTGATCGCCTCGCGCTTCTGGGGCCGGACCGCGTTCTATCAAACCAGCGGCGCCTACGGTTTTCGCGACCAGCTGCAGGATGCGTTGGCGCTGGTGCACGCGCGCCCGGCATTGCTCCGGGAGCACCTGCTGCGCGCCGCCTCGCGCCAGTTCCTGGAGGGCGACGTGCAGCACTGGTGGCATCCGCCGTCGGGCAAGGGCGTGCGCACGCGCTGCTCCGACGACTATCTCTGGCTCGCCTTCGCGACCAGCCGCTACGTCGACGTCACCGGCGACGCCGGCGTGCTCGACGAGACGGTCCCGTTCCTCGAGAGCCGCGCCCTGAAGGACGGCGAAGCGTCGAACTACGAGCTGCCGACGGTCTCCGCGCAGAGCGCCAGCCTCTACGACCATTGCCAGCGCGCCATCCGCAACGGCCTGCGCTACGGCGCGCACGGCCTGCCGCTGATGGGCATGGGCGACTGGAACGACGGCATGAACCTGGTCGGCGCCGAAGGGCGCGGCGAGAGCGTCTGGCTCGCCTTCTTCCTGATCGCCGTGCTCAAGCGCTTCGCACCGGTCGCCCGGGCCCGTGGCGATGCGGCGTTCGCGACGCTGTGCGAGAACGAAGCCGAGGGCTTGCGCACGCGCACGGACGCGACCGCCTGGGACGGCGACTGGTACCAGCGCGCCTGGTTCGACGACGGCACGCCGCTCGGATCGAAGGCCAATGCCGAATGCCGGATCGATTCGATCGCGCAGAGCTGGTCGGTGCTGTCCGGCGCCGCATCGCCGGAGCGCGCCCGCACGGCCATGGACTCGCTGCATCGCCATCTCGTGCACACCGATTCCCGTCTCGTGCAGCTGCTCGATCCGCCGTTCGACACCTCGACGCCGTCGCCCGGCTACATCCAGGGCTACGTGCCGGGCGTGCGCGAGAACGGTGGCCAGTACACGCACGCGGCGATGTGGGCGACGATGGCGTTCGCCGAGCTGGGCGACGCCGATCGGGCCTGGGAGTTGTTCGGCCTGCTCGACCCCGTGAGCCACGGCGCCAGCGCCGCCGCGACCTACAAGGTGGAGCCCTACGTCGTCGCCGGCGATGTCTACGCGTTCGCACCGCACACCGGCCGGGGTGGCTGGACCTGGTACACCGGCTCGGCCGGCTGGATGGTCCAGCTGATCGTCGAATCGCTGCTCGGCCTGCGCCGCACCGGGAACCAACTTCGGCTGCGTCCGCTCCTACCGCGTGACTGGGACGGTTTCGTCATGCACTATCGGTTCGGCGCCGCGAGCTACGACATCACCTGCCGGCGTGCAGACTCCGGCATGGCCACGACGCTGACGGTCGACGGCGTCGTGTCGGGCGACGGGTCGATCGCCTTGCTGGACGACGCAAAGAGCCACGCGGTCGTGCTCGAGCTTCGCCGGGATCCGGCGCTCGCGCCGGCCTGAACCACAACATTCGAGGGAGCGACACGATGCAGCTGGGAATGATCGGACTGGGGCGCATGGGCGCGAGCATGGTGCGGCGCCTGATCGGCAAGGGCCACCAATGCGTCGTCTTCGACATGAGCGCGAAGGCCGTCGCGGCATCGCAGCAGGACGGCGCCACCGGCGCCTCCTCGCTCGCCGACATGGTGTCGAAGATGACGAAGCCGCGCGCGATCTGGATGATGGTGCCCGCCGCCGTGGTCGACGACGAGCTGAAGAACCTGGTCGCCCATCTCGAGCCGGGCGACATCGTCATCGACGGCGGCAATTCCTACTACCGCGACGACATCCGCCGCGCCGCGGAGCTGAAGGCGGCCGGCCTGCACTACGTCGACTGCGGCACCAGCGGAGGCGTCGCCGGGCTCGACCGCGGCTACTGCCTGATGATCGGCGGCGAGGACGAGACCGTCGGCCGTCTCGAGCCGATCTTCTCGGCGCTCTCGCCCGGCGTCGGCACGGTGGCGCGCACGCGCGGCCGCAGCGGCGACGTCGCCAACGCCGAGCAGGGCTTCCTGCACTGCGGCCCGCACGGCGCCGGCCATTTCGTGAAG
>CAZZVH010000537.1:0-2231 GCA_964657365.1 uncultured Burkholderiaceae bacterium | reverse complement strand
GAGAACAAGATCCATCCGGGCGAAGCCGCCACCAAGGATCTGTACCACCTGCCGCCCGAAGAAGACGCGAAGATCCCGACCGTCTGCCACAGCCTCGACCAGGCGCTCGACTACCTGGACAAGGGCCGCGGCTTCCTGACCAAGGGCGGCGTCTTCACCGACGGCTTCATCGATGCCTACATCGAGCTCAAGATGCAGGAAGTCACGCGGTTCCGCATGACGACCCATCCGATCGAGTTCGACATGTACTACAGCCTGTAGGTCCGACGCGCCTGCGCCCGGGGGACGGCACTGCCGTCCCCTTTTCGTTGCGGGTGCAAGATCCGCCTGTTCCCTCGCCGACCGTGCGATCGTTCATCGGGTGCGCCGGCCAAGCTGCGAGACAATGCGCACCGGCGTGTCGGCGCGGCAGGATCGGCTGGCGTTGACAGGCTGGAGACGACGACATGACACGCCACATCACCTGCTTCCTCCTCATCGCTGCGGCCGCCGGCTGCGGTTCCGCCTCGGCCGCCGACAGCGCTAGCGCCGTCGAAGGCAGCGTGATGTACCGCTGCCCGGGCAACGACTACAAGAACACCATTTCTGCCAAGGAAGCCGACAAGCTCGGCTGCAAGAGGATCGAGGGTGCGCCGCTGACGGTGATCCAGGTCGGCAAGCCACGTGGCGGCGGCCCGGTTCCCGCCGCTGCCGGCGCCGCGTCGGCGCGCGTCGATCCGACCGCCCAGCGGGCCCGCGACAGCGATGCCCGGCGCATCCTCGAGAACGAGCTGAAGACCGAGGAAGACCGTCTCGCCGGCCTCAAGAAGGACTACAACAACGGCCAGCCCGAGCGCCAGGGCGACGAGAAGAACTACCAGAAATACGTCGACAGAGTCGGCGAGATGAGCGCCGCGATCGCCCGCAAGGAGGCCGACATCGCCGCATTGCGCCGGGAGCTGGCCAAGCTGCCGCCCGCCCAGCCGCCGAACACGCTGTGATCGCGACGGGCGCGACGACCCCCGCGGCATCGCGCACCGAGGTCACCGCCGGCCACGCGGCGCTCGACCTGCTGGCGACGATGGTCGCCGAGGTCACGCCCGAAGGCGAATGCGTGTTCGCCAACTCGTCGTTCGAGAACGTGCTCGGCCTGTCGCGGCGGAGCATGTCGCGCGGCTCGGCATTCGACTGGTTCGTCGACGCGCAATTGGTCGACGACACGGTGTCGGCGGTCAGCAGCAACGCGTTCGCGACCAGCCGGTTCGATGCCCAGCTCAAGCGCCCGAACTCCAGCCACGGCGAAGCCCTGCCGGTGCGCGTCACGATCAACCAGATCGACGGCTCGCGCAATGTCGTGTTCGAGCTGGTCGAGATCGAGCAGCAGACCCGCCAGGAGCGCGAGGAACGCGCCCTCGAGCAGGCGCAGGCCACCAAGGAGCTGATCCGCAACCTCGCCCACGAGATCAAGAATCCGCTCGGCGGCATCCGCGGCGCGGCGCAGCTGCTCGAGATGGAGATCGAATCGCGCGCGCTGACCGAATACACGCAGGTCATCATCAACGAGGCGGACCGGCTGCAGTCGCTGGTCGATCGGCTGCTGGCGCCGCACCGCAAGCCGCACGTCGTCGGCAACGTCAACATCCACGAGGTCTGCGAGCGGGTGCGCGCGCTGATCGTCGCCGAATTCCCGCGTGGCCTGGCGACCGAGCGCGACTACGACACGTCCATTCCAGAGTTCCACGGCGATCGCGAACAGCTGATCCAGGCCGTCCTGAACATCGTGCACAACGCTGCCGAGGCGCTCAGCGAGCGCATCGACATCGGCGACGCGGTGATCATGCTGCGCACCCGTGTCGCCCGGCAGGCGACCCTCGGCAAGCACCGCTATCGACTGGCACTGGAATTGCATATCGAGGACAACGGCCCGGGTGTTCCGGAGGCCCTGCGGGAACGCATCTTCTTCCCGCTCGTCTCGGGCCGCGAAAACGGTTCGGGGCTCGGGTTGACCCTCGCGCAAACCTTCATCCAGCAGCACCATGGCACTGTCGAATTCGAAAGCGAACCCGGGCGCACGGTGTTCAAGATCGTGATCCCGCTCGCATGACGGCGCCGGCATGAAGCCCATCTGGATCGTCGACGACGACCAATCGATCCGTTTCGTCCTCGAGAAGGCACTGGCCCGCGAAGAGTTCGCGGTGCGCAGCTTCACGAACGCCCGCGACGTCCTCGCCGCGCTCGACGACGACCAGCCG
>CAZZVH010000536.1:0-2237 GCA_964657365.1 uncultured Burkholderiaceae bacterium | reverse complement strand
CAACCCGTTGGTGGAGCCGCCGATCGCCTGCATGACGACGACGGCATTGCGGAACGCCGCGGCGGTCATGATCTCGCGCGGCAGCGGGCCGCCGGTCTCGGCCATCGTCACGGCGACCCGGCCGCTCGCTTCGGCGGAGCGCAGGCGATCGGCATGGGTGGCCGGGATGGTCGCCGAGTGCGGCAGCGCCAGGCCCATGATCTCGACGATGCAGGCCATCGTGCTGGCCGTGCCCATGACCATGCAGGTGCCCGGCGTCGGCGCCAGCCGCTCGTTGATGGCCTCGATCTCGATCGCGTCGATGCGCCCGCCACGAAACTCGCCCCAGAGCCGCCGGCAATCGGTGCAGGCGCCGAGCTGCTCGCCCTTGTGGTGGCCGACCAGCATCGGCCCGACCGGCACGAACACGGCCGGCACGTCGGCCGACGCCGCGGCCATCATCTGCGCTGGGATGGTCTTGTCGCAGCCGCCGATCAGCACCACCGAATCCATCGGCTGGGCCCGCAGCATCTCCTCGGTGTCCATCGCCATCAGGTTGCGCAGGAACATGCTGGTCGGGTACGCGAACGACTCGTGGATGGAGATCGTCGGGAACTCCATCGGCAGGCCGCCCGCGAGCATGACGCCGCGCTTGATCGCCTCGACCAGCTTGGGCACGTTGCCGTGGCAGGCGTTGTAGTCGCTGAAGGTGTTGGCGATGCCGACGATCGGCCGGTTCAGGGCGTCGTCCGAAAGGCCCATCGCCTTGATGAAGGCCTTCCTCAGGAACAGCGAGAACTCGGCGTCGCCGTACGACGTCAGGCCCTTCTTCATGCCGGTGGCCATGGTCGGTCCCCGCTCAGTGGCGAATCTTGTAGCCGGTCTTCAGCAGGTGCAGGCACAAGCCGCAGACGACGACCAGGCTGGAACCGACGATGCCCAGGCTCAGCCACGGCGAGACGTCGCTCGTGCCGAAGAAGCCGTGCCGGAAGCCGTCGATCATGTAGAAGAACGGGTTGAGGTGGCTCACCTCGTACCAGACCGGCGGCAGCGACTTCACCGAGTAGAAGACGCCGGAGAGGAACGTCATCGGCATGATGATGAAGTTCTGGAAGGCGGCGATCTGGTCGAACTTCTCGGCCCAGAGGCCGGCGATGAGCCCGAGCGCGCCCATCAGCGCGGCGCCGCACAGCGTGAACACGGCGATCCAGAGCGGATTGGCGACGTGCAGCGGCGCGAACCAGACCGTCACCAGCATCACGCCGGCGCCGACCACCAGACCGCGCACGACCGAGGCGCCCACGTAGGCCAGGAACCAGGCCCAGTGCGAGAGCGGCGCCACCAGCAGGAACACCAGGTTGCCGGTGATCTTGCTCTGGATCAGCGAGGAGCTCGAGTTGGCGAACGCGTTCTGCAGCACGCTCATCATCACCAGCCCGGGGATCAGGAAGCTGGTGTAGCCGACCGAGCCGAAGACGGTGACGCGGCCCTCGAGCACGTGGCCGAAGATGAGCAGGTAGAGCACCGCCGTGAGCACCGGCGCTGCGACGGTCTGAAAGCTGACCTTCCAGAAGCGGAGCACTTCCTTGTAGAGCAGCGTGCGTGCGCCCGCGAGCACGCCGGTCTCGGTCGATCGGTCGATCGGCACGGCGACCTTCGCCGGAGTCGTCGCCGGCACCGAGGCTGGGTCCGACGCCGATGCCGATGCATGGGCCGCATGCGCCGCGACAGCCGGGGTCGGCGCCACGGCCCCGGGCGTCTCGATCGCGTCTTCCGTGTCGGCGGACAGCAGATCGGCGCTCACGCCGCGACCCTCTCCGGCGTCTCGCCGCGCATGATCTCGATGAACACGTCTTCCAGATCGGCGCGGCCGATCTCGAGGTCTTCCGGCTCGCAGCCTGCCGCGTGCAGCACCGAGAGAATCGATTCGACCTCGCGCGCGTCGTGCGCCTTCAGCTGCACGATGCGGCCCGTGACGCGCGCGTTGGCGGCCAGCGCCTCGGGCAGCGGCCGGTCGAGCTTGAACTGCAGCATGGTGCTGGCCGTGCCGGCGAGCAGCGCGGTGGTGCGGTCGAGGGCGACGATGCGGCCCTGCTTCAGCATCGCGATGCGGCTGCAGAGCGCCTCGGCTTCCTCCAGGTAGTGGGTGGTGAGCAGCACCGTGTGGCCTTCGCGGTTGAGACGGGCCACGAACTGCCAGAGCGTCTGGCGCAGCTCGACGTCGACGCCGGCGGTCGGCTCGTCGAGCACGATCACGG
>CAZZVH010000535.1:0-2249 GCA_964657365.1 uncultured Burkholderiaceae bacterium | reverse complement strand
CTTCTGCGCGACGATGCGTGCCGCCACGTCGACCGCGCTGCCCGGCGCGAGCGGCACGATCATGAGGATCGCCTTGCTTGGGTAGGCGCCTTGCGCCGCCGCGGCGAGCGGCACGAGCAGCGCGGCGGCCAGGACGCACCAGCGGCCGATGCGGCGAACCGGGTGTCGTCGTGCCGTCGTCATGTCAGGCGAGCGGCGCGATGCCGAGCTCCGCGGCGACGCCGTCGATCGACCGGCGCAGGGCAGGGCCGATGGGGATGCCCTCGCGCATGTGGGCCGCGCGCTTCGCCTCGCTCTGCTCGCCCGGCAGCCAGATGCGCTCGACCCCGGGCATGCGCTCGCTCGCCCGCAGGTCTCCGGCGACCGTCGCGACGCGCTGCTTGAACGCCTGCACGTCGCCGAACGCGGCGAGGTCGATCATCGCGATCGCCTGGCCGGTGTTGGTGGTACTGCGGGTGTCCTTGTTGAAGTCGATCACGTCGCGGCCCATCGCGGCGCCGTTGAGCGTGCCGGCGAGCAGGCCGACGATCAACGCGAGGCCGTAGCCCTTGTAGCCGCCGATCGGCAGCAGGAAGCCTTCGTCGGCGCGCGTCGGATCGAGCAGCGGCTTGCCTTCGCGGTCGATCATCCAGCCTTCGGGCATCGCCTCGCCGCGCTGCGCCCTGGCCTTGACCTTGCCGTAGGCGGCGACGGTGGTCGCCATGTCGAGCACCACGGGCAGGCCGTCGGCGCTCGGGATCGCGACCGCGATCGGGTTGGTCGACAGCAGCATCTCGAGGCCGCCCCAGGGCGGCAGGTGGTTGGCGTTGCCGACCGCGAAGTACAGGCCGATCATGTCGCGCGGCAAGGCCATGCGCGCGTAGAGCGAGGCCGGCCCGGCATGGTTGCTGAAGCGCGCGCCGACCCAGCCGATGCCGCACGCGCGAGCCTTGTCGCCGGCCAGCTGCGCCGCCCTCGCCATCACGAGATGGCCCATCGCGTTGTCGCCGTCGAGCAGCGCCGTCGCCGCCCGTTCCTCGATGATGCGAATGTCCGGCCGCAGGTTGATGCCGCCGGCGCGGATCCGTTTCACGTACGGCGCCAGGCGGATCGCGCCGTGGCCATCGGAGCCCTGCAGCTCGGCGTCCGCCATCAGGCCGGCGACCATCGCTGCGTCGCCGTCCGGCATGCCGGTGGCGACGAAGGCGCGGGCGATGAAATCGCGCAGCGCGCCCACCGTCACCGGCGTCGTGGCGCCGTCCGCTCCGGCAGCGAGAGATGACTGCATCGCGCGGTCAGCCGGCACCGGCGGGAAAGTCGGCGCCGAGCGTCGTCGCCTCCCAGGCGTCGAAATCGCCGCGCATGAACTCCAGCTTCTTGCGCGCGAGATCGAGGGCGGCCTTGCCCAGCAGCAGCCGGAGCGGCGGCTTGTCCGACAGGGCGGCATCGATGATCGCCTGGGCACCGCGCACCGGATCGCCGGCCTGGCTGCCGCTCTTCGCGGCAGTCTGCCTGCGGCGCTCGCCGGCGGTGCCGTCGTAGGCGTCGATGCGTGTCGCCGATTGCTTGATCGACGGGCCCGCCCAGTTGGTGCGGAACGGGCCGGGCTCGACGATCAGCACGTGGATGCCGAGCGGCTTCAGCTCGGTCGCCAGCGATTCTGAGATGCCCTCGACCGCGTACTTGGTGCCGTGGTAGTAGCCGGTCGCCGCGAAGCTCGTCAGGCCGCCGATCGACGACACGTTGACGATCAGGCCGCTGGCCTGCGCGCGCATGGTCGGCAGGACCGCCTTGGTCATGTCGACCAGGCCGAACACGTTGGTCTCGAACATCGCGCGTACGGCGTCGTCCTCGCCTTCCTCGATCGCCGCGAGGTAGCCGTAGCCGGCGTTGTTGACGAGCACGTCGATGCGGCCGAAGCGCTCCAGCGTCGCCGCCACGGCCGCGTCGATCTGCGGTCGCTGCGTCACGTCGAGCGTCAGCGCCAGCGCGCGATCGGCATGGTCGCGAGCGATGTCGGCCACCTTCGACACGTCGCGCGCGGTCACGACGGCGCGCCAGCCGCGTTCCAGCACCAGGCGCGCCAGCTCGCGGCCGAAGCCGGTCGAGCAGCCGGTGATCAGCCAGACGGGTTGCTTGTCGTTCATCATGGGACGTTCCTCGTGGTGGTCGTTGCGCTTCGCACGAATGCGGCGAGCACGTGTCAAGGGTGGTTCTAGCACGCGCACCAGGGCACGCTGCCGACGCGGGATGCGCGTCGAAGCGCCGTC
>CAZZVH010000534.1:0-2259 GCA_964657365.1 uncultured Burkholderiaceae bacterium | reverse complement strand
GTGCTGGTGTATCAGTTCGGGCCCAAGCAGGCCGTGCCGATCATGGCCATCGCGGCGTTGATGTCGAACATCGCCAAGGTGATGGCCTGGTGGCGTGAAGTCGACTGGCGCGCCTTCACCGCCTATTCGATCCCGGGCGTGCCGGCGGCGGCGCTCGGCGCGCGCACGCTGCTGGTGTTGCCGACGCGCGCGGTCGACATCGCGCTCGGCAGCTTCTTCCTCGTCATGATTCCGCTGCGGCGCTGGCTGCACGCGCGGGCTTTCCACATCGGCTACCGCGGCCTGGCGGTGGCCGGAGCGGGCACCGGCTTCGTCACCGGCATCGTGCTATCGACCGGGCCGCTCAGCGTGCCCGCGTTCACGGCGTTCGGGCTGGTGAAGGGCGCGTTCCTCTCCACCGAGGCGGCGAGCTCGCTGGCATTGATGGTCAGCAAGGTCGCCACGTTCAGGGAGTTGGGCGCGCTGCCGCTGCCTGCGGTGATGCAGGGGCTCGTCATCGGCGCGGCGGTGATGGCGGGATCGTTCGCGGGGAAGGCGGTGGTGCAGCGCGTGAGCACGCAGGCGTTCCACCACCTGTTCGACGGGCTGTTGCTGTGCTCCGGCCTGTCGTTGTTGTGGGCGGCCGTCGCGCAGTGAGAGCCTCAGGGAAGAGCGGTCTGCAACACCGCACCATCGCTGACGATCAGCAGTCGATTGCCGGACACCACCAGACCCTTGACGGCTCCGAGGGTCGAAGGCAGCGTTCCGAGCGTGATGCCGACCTTGCCGAGCGTGCCGATCACCGTGGTCACGACCCCGGCCGGGGTCACCTTGCGAACCGTGTTGCTGTTGGCGTCGGACACGTAGAGATTGCCCGTGCCGGGATCGCAGGCGATCGCGATCGGAGCGTTGAAGACCGCCGCGGGCCCTGTGCCGTCGGCCGCGCCACCCACCGGAGACGCCGTCCCGGCCAGCGTGCTGACGACGCCCGCCGAGGTGACCTTGCGGATCGTGTTGTTGTCCGTGTCGGCGACGAACAGGTTGCCGGTCGTGTCGATGCAGATCCCGCGCGGGTTGGAGAACGCCGCAGCCGCGCCGGTCCCGTCGGACGACTCTTCGAACTCCGGCGTCCCCGCGAGAGTCGTCACCATCCCGGCCGGCGTGATGGCTCGAATGGTGCTGTTCGCCGTGTCGGCCACGAAGATGTTTCCGCTCGCGTCGCCGGTGACGCCGATCGGGGCGAAGAATCGCGCCGCGGTGCCGGTGCCGTCCGCGGAACCGCGCGTCCCTCCGCCCGCGAGCGTGGTGACGCCACCGGCGGGAGTGATCTTGCGAATGGCGTTGTTATTAGTGTCGGACACATAGAGCGTTCCGGCGCTGTCGCTGTAGACGCCGATCGGTTCGCTGAAGCGCGCAGCTCCGCCGCTGCCATCGGTCGATCCCATGATCTTGGCCGTGCCGGCGAAGGTGCTGACGAGGCCGCCGGGCGTGATCTTGCGGATCGTCGCGTTGTTGACGTCGGCGACATAGAGGTTGCCGGTCGGGTCGGCGGTGATCCCGTACGGCTCGTCGAAGCTCGCTGCGCTGCTCTGGCCATCGACCGCACCCATGATGGATGCCGATCCGGCGAGCGTGGTCACGTTGCCGCCCGCCGTGATCTTGCGGATCGTGTTGTTGAAGCCGTCCGAGACGTACAGGTTGCTCTGGCTGTCTGTCGAGATGGCGAACGAATCGTTGAAGCGTGCTGCCGCGCCGATGCCATCGGCCGAACCGCTGATGCTTGGCGAGCCGGCGATCGTGCTGACGATGCCGGCGGGCGTGATGGCGCGCACGGTGTCGTTCTGGCTGTCGGTCACGTAGAGGGTCCCGGCGGCGTCGATCGCGATGCTGGTGGGATGGTTGAAGAGCGCGGCGGCGGCGGGACCATCGCGCGCACCGACGCTGCCGAGGATGCCGGCGAGCGTGGTGACGACGCCGGCGGGCGTGATCTTGCGAATGGTCTGGTCTTCGGAGTCGGTCACGTAGAGCGTCCCGATGCTGTCGCTCGCGATTCCCGCGAGCGCGTCGAACCGTGCGGCGGATCCCGTGCCGTCGGTCGAGCCCGGGCTGCCGACGGCACCCAGCTCGCGCTCGCCGTTGCGACGGTGCCGTTGAAACCGGTGCAGAGCACGTTCGCCGGTTTGGAGCGCAGCAATTCCCCGGCGATCGATGCGAGCGGGCCGACACTGAACAATTCCGGAATGCGATCGTTTGGTGAGCCGACGATCTTCACACCAGCCC
>CAZZVH010000533.1:0-2263 GCA_964657365.1 uncultured Burkholderiaceae bacterium | reverse complement strand
TCACGGTCTTGCCGACGCCGGCGCCGCCGAACAGGCCGACCTTGCCGCCCTTGGCGAACGGGCACACCAGGTCGATCACCTTGATGCCGGTCTCGAGCAGGTCGGTCGACGGCGAGAGCTCGTCGTAGGCCGGCGGCTTGCGGTGGATCGAGGCGACCAGCGTCTGGTCGACCGGGCCGCGCTCGTCGATCGGATTGCCGAGCACGTCCATGATGCGGCCGAGCGTGGCCGGGCCGACCGGCACCGAGATCGCCTTGCCGGTGTTGTTGATCATCATGCCGCGGCGCAGGCCGTCGGAGGCGCCCAGCGCGATCGTGCGGACGACGCCGTCGCCCAGCTGCTGCTGGACTTCGAGCGTGAGCGCGGAGCCTTCCATCTTGAGGGCGTCGTAGACCTTCGGCATCGAGTCGCGCGGGAATTCGACGTCGACGACGGCGCCGATGCACTGGACGATCTTGCCCTGTGCGCGCGAGGTGGTTTGCATGTCAGCCATGGTGTGTCCTTTGATCGATTCGTTGTCGTCAGACCGTGTTCGAGTCGCGTGCAGCTAGACGGCCGCCGCACCCGCCACGATCTCCGAAAGCTCTTTGGTGATCGCCGCCTGGCGCGTCTTGTTGTAGACGAGCTTGAGCTCGCCAATGACGCTGCCGGCGTTGTCGGTGGCCGACTTCATCGCCACCATGCGCGCCGACTGCTCCGACGCCATGTTCTCGGAGGTCGCCTGGTAGACCAGCGCCTCGATGTAGCGCACGAGCAGCTCGTCGATCACGACCTTGGCGTCGGGCTCGTAGATGTAGTCCCAGCCGTGCTTGCCTTCGTCGGCCTTCATGTCCTCGGCCGAAAGCGGCAGCAGCTGCTGGACCATCGGCTCCTGGCGCATCGTGTTGATGAAGCGCGTGTAGCAGAGGTAGACGGCCGTGAGCTTGCCGGCGGCGTAGTCGTCGAGCAGGACCTTGATCGGGCCGATCAGCTTCTCGAGCAGCGGCTTGTCGCCGAGTTGGGTGGCGTGCGAGACGACCTTGGCGCCGATCCGGTTCAGGAAACCCAGGCCCTTGTTGCCGATCGCCACGGCCTCGGCCTTGACGCCCTGGGCCTCGAGCTCGCGCAGCTTCAGCGTCAGGGCGCGCAGCACGTTCGTGTTGAGGCCGCCGCAGAGGCCCTTGTCGGTCGTGACGACGATGAAGCCGGCCGTCTTGGCCGCATCGTTGGCGACCATGAACGGGTGCTTGTACTCGGGCGTCGCGAGTGCGAGGTTGGCGGCGAGGCTGCGCACCTGCTCGGCGTAGGGCCGGGCGGCGCGCATGCGCTCCTGGGCCTTCCTCATCTTCGAGGCGGCGACCATCTCCATCGCCTTGGTGATCTTCTTCGTGTTCTCGACGCTCTTGATCTTGCCGCGAATTTCCTTGCCGGCTGCCATCAGTGGGCTCCCATTGAGTCGAAGTGGTCGCGGCCGCCGCCGGGCCGCCCCAAGGCGGCCGCGCGCCCCCTCGGGGGGCAGGAGCGCAGCGACGTGGGGGCAGTCATTTCAGGCGAACGACTTCTTGAACGCCGTCACGGCGGTGTTCAATTCGGCTTCCGAATCCTTGTCGAGCACCTTCGTGTCCTCGATCTTCTTCAGCAGCGCCGCGTGGCTGGTCTTCAGGTGCGTGTGCAGGCCGCTCTCGAACGCCAGCACCTTCTTCACCTCGATGTTGTCCATGAAGCCCTTGTTGACCGCGAACAGCGTCGCGGCCATCAGCGAGACCGGCTGCGGCGAGTACTGCGCCTGCTTCAGCAGCTCGGTGACGCGTGCGCCACGGTCGAGCTGCTTGCGGGTGGCTTCGTCGAGGTCGGACGCGAACTGCGCGAACGCCGCCAGCTCCCGGTACTGCGCGAGGTCGGTCCGGATACCGCCCGAGAGGCCCTTGATGACCTTGGTCTGCGCCGCGCCACCGACCCGCGACACCGAGATGCCGGCGTTGATGGCGGGGCGGATGCCGGCGTTGAACAGCGACGTCTCCAGGAAGATCTGGCCGTCGGTGATCGAGATCACGTTGGTCGGCACGAAGGCGGACACGTCGCCGGCTTGCGTCTCGATGATCGGCAGCGCCGTCAGCGAGCCGGTCTTGCCCTTGACCTCGCCCTTGGTGAAGTCCTCGACGTACTTCTCGTTGACGCGCGCGGCGCGCTCGAGCAGGCGCGAGTGGAGATAGAACACGTCGCCGGGATAGGCTTCGCGGCCCGGCGGGCGGCGCAGCAGCAGCGAGACCTGGCGGTAGGCGAC
>CAZZVH010000532.1:0-2277 GCA_964657365.1 uncultured Burkholderiaceae bacterium | reverse complement strand
CTGCGCTGCGCTCCTCGGCGCGCGCAGAGTCGCTGCGCACGCCGACCGACCGCTCCTTCGCGCGAGCACCGAGCGGGTCGCAGAGCGCGTCCTCGCCCAGCTCGGCGTAGGAGCGAAGCCGTGGTCGCAAGGCCGTCGGAGCGCCTCTGCGCGCGCGCTCGGACCTCGAGGTCGTCAGGTCTCGTTGCGCAGCGACGGGAACAGGATCACGTCGCGGATGCTCGGTGAATCGGTGAGCAGCATCACGAGCCGGTCGATGCCGATGCCGCAGCCGCCCGTGGGCGGCATGCCGATCTCGAGGGCGCGGATGAAGTCGGCGTCGTAGTACATCGCCTCCTCGTCGCCGGCGTCCTTGTTGGCGGCCTGGGCCTGGAAGCGGGCGGCCTGGTCCTCGGCGTCGTTGAGCTCGGAAAAGCCGTTGGCGTACTCGCGGCCGGTGATGAAGAGTTCGAAGCGTTCGGTGACCGACGGGTCGGTGTCGGAGGCGCGGGCCAGCGGCGAGACCTCGACCGGATAGTCGACGATGAAGGTCGGCTGCCAGAGCTCCGCTTCGACGGCGGCTTCGAACAGTCCGAACTGCAGTTCGGGGAGCTTCCAGTGCGCGGGCGCCGGCTCGTGCAAAGCGAGCAACCTGGCGCGGATCAGGTCGGCGTCGCCGGCTTCGGCGTCGCTCAGGCCGGCATGCCGGACCAGCGATTCGCGCACGGTCATGCGCGTGAAGCGGGCCTCGAGATCGACCTGGCGGCCCGCGTACTGGAGGCTGGCCGTACCGACCGCCTCGCGTGCGGCGTGGCGCAGGACTTCCTCGGTGAAGTCCATCAGGTCGTGGTGGTTCCAGTACGCGGCGTAGAACTCCATCATCGTGAATTCGGGGTTGTGCCGGACCGAGATGCCTTCGTTGCGAAAGCTCCGGTTGATCTCGAACACGCGCTCGAAGCCGCCGACGATGAGGCGCTTGAGATAGAGCTCCGGGGCGATGCGCAGGAACATCTGCTGGTCGAGTGCGTTGTGGTGCGTCACGAAGGGCTTGGCGTTGGCGCCGCCCGGGATCGGATGCAGCATCGGCGTCTCGACCTCCATGAAGCCGTGCTCGACCATGAACCGCCGGATCGACGAGAGCGTCTTGCTGCGCGCCGCGAAACGGGTCCGCGCCGCCTCGTCGGTGATCAGGTCGACGTAGCGCTGCCGGTACTTGTCTTCGGCGTCTGCCATGCCGTGGAACTTGTCCGGCAGCGGCCGCAGGCTCTTGGTCAGCAGGCGCAACGTCGACAGGCGGACCGAGAGCTCGCCGGTTCGGGTCTTGAAGAGCGTGCCTTCGGCGCCGACGATGTCGCCCAGGTCGAGATGCTTGAACGACTCGTAGGCCTCTTCGCCGAGCGCGTCCCGGGTCGCGAACAGCTGGATCCGGCCGGTCGCGTCCTGCAAGGTCGCGAAGCTCGCCTTGCCCATGATCCGCTTCAGCATCAGCCGGCCCGCGACGGTCACGGCGACGTGCAGCGGCTCGAGCGCCTCGTTGTCGAGATGGCCGTGCCGGCGGGCCAGTTCCGCGGCCCGGTCCTTCGGCTTGAAATCGTTCGGGAAGGCGATGCCCTTCGCGCGCACGGCCGCCAGCTTGGCGCGCCGTTCGGCGATGAGCAGGCCTTCGTCGGCGGGCGGGGGAGCGGGAGTGTCTGTGGTCATGGCGGCGGCGGGCAACCGCGCATTCTAGGAAGGTCGCCCGATGCGACAATTCGCGCCGTCCCGACGCCATGAACGCACGCTTCCCCCGCCTCGCCGCACAGCTCTATTTCCTCGGCCTGGCGGCGATCAACACGCTGCACGGCATCCTGCCGTTCTTCCTGCGACGCGGCCTCTACAGGTTGTGCCGTTTCGAGATCGCGCCGAGCGCGACGCTCCAGGGCGGCGTCCGCTTCTTCCACGTCGGCCGCCTGGCGATCGGGCCGGGCACGCTGGTCAACCGCGGCGTCTATCTCGACAACCGCGCCGGCATCACGATCGGCGGCAACGTCTCGATCGCCCACGACGTGCGCATCTACACGATGGGCCACGACGTGCACGACGCCGGCTTCGCGACCGTCGGCAAGCCGGTGCTGATCGAAGACCGCGCCGTGCTGTTCGCCGGCGCGATGGTCATGCCCGGCGTGACGCTCGGCCAGGGCTCGGTGGTGATGGCGGGCTCGGTGGTGACGAAGAGCGTGCCGCCGATGCGCATCGTCGGCGGCAATCCGGCGCGCGACATCGGGCCGCGCGAGGGCACGCCCGGCTACACGCTCGACC
>CAZZVH010000531.1:0-2288 GCA_964657365.1 uncultured Burkholderiaceae bacterium | reverse complement strand
CAGTGCCGCGCCGAGCCCGGCCGCCGCCACGCCGCCCCAGCGACGCCGGGTCATCTCCGGCTCGAAACCCACACCTGCCGCACCGATGCCCGGATGCGGCGCTTCGGCGCTGGCGTCTGCGCCTGCCAGTGCCGTGCCGGCAGGAGCGGTCGTGGCATGCGCCGCGGCATCGCCCGGCTCGGGCAAGGGGCGGACCTCGGCCACGAACCGGAATCCTCGTCTCGGGGCGGTCCGGATGTAGCGACTTCCCTGGGCGTCGTCGCCCAAGGCCCGGCGCAATGCCGAAATGACCTGGCTGAGGTTGTTCTCTTCGACCACCACGTCCGGCCAGAGCGCCTGGATCAGCGTCTCCTTGTCGACGAGTTCGCCGGGATGCTCGACGAACAGCAGCAACGCCGAGAAGAGCCGCGGCGCCAGCCCGAGCTCGCTGCCGTCGAGGCGCAGCACCCGCTGTTGCGATCGCTCCAGGACGAAGTCGCCGAAGGCATAGCGTTCCGTTCGAACCATGGCCGATTTCAGGGAGCTTTCAGCGAAGGTTCAAGCCCGCTTCACGACTTCCGGCGCGGCTGCTGCGATGGTGACGGTGCCGTGCATCGACGCATTCGCGGCGAGACAACCTCTTCACTACCGGAGTTTTTCCATGGGGCATTTCAGCTCTCTCCAATCCGTGGCGCTGGTCACCCTGACCGCCGCCGCGACATCGATTCTCATCCAGGCCTGCGGCGGCAATGCCGATGCGCAGACAGTTGCCGACGTGAACCCGATCGAGGGCGTGTGGGAATCGGCGATCACGATCAAGGACTGCACGAGCGGCGCGGTCCTGCGCACCTTCAAAGGTGAAAGCCTCTTCCATCATGGCGGCTCGCTCAGCGCCGACAACTCCCTGCCCGTGCCGAGCCGCGGCGTTCGGCAACTGGAAACAGGGTTCCGGCGCGAACTACGCCGCCAACTTCCGTTTCCTGCGCTTCAATCCGGACGGCTCGCTGGCCGGCTCGCAGCGCGTCTCGCGCACCCTGGCCCTCTCCACTGACCTGAATGCGCTGACCGGCACGCTCACCGGCCAGGTCCTGGATACCTCGGAAACCGTCATCGCGCCCATCTGCGGCAGCGAGACCGCGGTGCGGATCTACTGATCGAGGCCCGGGGGACGGCGCCATCCACCGCCGTCAACCCATGTGCAGGCCGCCGTTGACCGAGAAATCGGCGCCGGTGGCGAAGCCGGACTCGTCCGACGCCACCCACGACACCATCGACGCGATGTCCTGCGGCGTGCCGAGGCGCCTGACCGGAATGCCGGCGACGATCTTGTCGAGCACTTCTTGGCGGATCTTCTTGACCATCTCGGTCGCGATGTAGCCGGGGCTCACCGTGTTCACGGTCACGCCCTTGCTCGCCACTTCCTGGGCCAGCGCCATCGTGAAGCCGTGCATGCCGGCCTTGGCGGCCGAATAGTTGGTCTGGCCGAACTGGCCCTTCTCGCCGTTGACCGACGAGATGTTGATGACGCGGCCCCAGCCGTGGTCGACCATGTCGTCGATCACCTGCTTGGTGACGTTGAACAGGCTGGTGAGGTTGGTCTCGATGACGGCGTCCCAGTCGGCCCGGGTCATCTTGCGGAACATGCCGTCGCGGGTGATGCCGGCGTTGTTGACCAGCACGTCGATCGCTCCGTGCTCGGCCTTGACCTTGGCGAAGGCGCCCACGGTCGAGTCCCAGTCGCCGACGTTGCCGACCGATGCGTGGAAAGTGAAGCCGAGCGCGCTCTGCTCCGCCAGCCATTTGGCATGGTCGCGGCTCGGCCCGCATCCGGCGATCACCGTGAAGCCGTCCTCGTGGAGGCGCTGGCATAGCGTCGTGCCGATGCCGCCCATGCCCCCGGTGACGTAGGCGACCTTCTTCTCGTTCATCGTTCGACGCACATCGCGACGCCCATGCCGCCGCCGATGCAGAGCGAGGCGATGCCCTTCTTCGCGTTGCGCTTGCCCATCTCGTGCAGCAGCGTGACGAGGATGCGGCAGCCCGAGGCACCGATCGGATGGCCGATGGCGATGGCGCCGCCGTTGACGTTGACCTTGCTCGTGTCCCAGCCCATCTCGTTGTTGACGGCGCAGGCCTGGGCGGCGAAGGCCTCGTTGATCTCGAGAAGATCCAGCTCCTGTGCCTTCCAGCCGGCCCGCTGCAGCGCCTTCTGCGAGGCCGGCACCGGCCCCATGCCCATGAAGGCCGGGTCGAGCGCCACGGTCGCGTAGCTGGCGATGCGCGCCAGCGGCGTCAGGCCGAGCTGCTCG
>CAZZVH010000530.1:0-2293 GCA_964657365.1 uncultured Burkholderiaceae bacterium | reverse complement strand
GGCGAGCTGCCCTACAACCGGCAGACGCCCGACGGCTATCCGCTCGGCGAATCGGCCTGGGCCAGCCCGGGCCAGATGTCGACGCGCTTCGAGATCGCCCGTGCCATCGGCACCGGCAGCGCCGGGCTGTTCCGGCCCGAAGGCGCGACGGTCGATGCACCGGCCTTCCCGCGGCTGGCCAGCGCCTTCTTCTATCAGGACGTCGAGCCGACGCTGAGCGCCTCGACCCGGGCTGCTCTGGACCGCTCCACATCGCCGCAGGAATGGAATGTCTTCCTGCTGTCGTCCCCCGAGTTCATGCTGCGCTGAGCAGCCGAAGGAGAGCCTTCATGCAACGCAGAGAGTTCATCCGCCGTTCGATCGCCGCCGGTGCGGTGCTTCCGCTCGCCGCCGGCAGCGCCACGCTGCTCGCCGCGCCCGAGGCGCCGGCCCGCGTGCTGGTCGTGTTCCTGCGCGGCGGCTACGACGCCGCCAGCCTGCTGGTGCCGACATCGAGCAGCTTCTACTACGAGCAGCGGCCGAATATCGCCGTCGCCCGGCCGGGCACGGCGGCCGACGCGGCTCTGCCGCTCGACGCCGACTGGGGCCTCAACCCGTCGCTGCGCGATTCGATGATCCCGCTGTTCGAGAAGCGGCAGGCCGCGTTCGTGCCGTTCGCCGGCACCGACGACACCTCGCGCAGCCATTTCGAGACGCAGGATTCGATCGAGCTCGGCCAGGCGTTGCAGGGCCACCGCGATTTCCAGTCGGGCTTCATGAACCGTCTCGCCGCCGTGCTCGGCGCGCGCGACGCGATCGCCTTCACCGACCAGCTGCCGCTCTGCTTCCGCGGCGCCATGCAGGTGCCGAACCTGGCGCTCGTCAACATGGCCAAGCCCGGCATCGACGCGCGCCAGTCGGACATCATCACCGCCATGTACCAGGGCTCGCGCTTCGGCAGCGCCGTCGGCGAGGGCTTCCAGGTCCGCACCGAAGCGACCCAGGCGCTGGCCGGCGAGATGGTCGAGGCCAACCGCAACGCCATCACCGCCAAGGGCTTCGAGGGCGAGGCCCGGCGCATCGGCAGGCTGATGCGCGAGCGCTACCGGCTCGGCTTCGTCGACGTCGGCGGCTGGGACACCCACGTCGGCCAGGGCAACGGCACCGGCTATCTCTCGAACCGGCTCGGCGAGCTCGGCAAGGGCCTGGCGGCGTTCGCCGAGGAATCGGGCGATGCCTGGAACTCGACCTTCGTCTTCGTGGTCAGCGAGTTCGGGCGCACGTTCAAGGAGAACGGCAACCGTGGCACCGACCACGGCCACGGCAGCGTCTTCTGGGCGCTCGGCGGCGCGGTGCGCGGCGGGCGCGTGGCGGGCGACCAGGTGGCGGTCAACGCCGGCACGCTGTTCCAGAACCGCGACTATCCGGTGCTCAACGAATACCGCGCGGTGCTGGGCGGGGTCTTCACGCGCCTCTACGGCCTGACGCCGGCACAGGTGCAGCAGGTGTTCCCGGGCAGCACGCCGAAGGACATCGGTCTCGTCTAGGAAGTCCGGCGGCGGCCTCGTTCGAGGGACTTCCGAAGAGGGAATGCAGTCGCGGCGCGCTCGCGTAGGATGGGCTTGTCCATGAACGCCGTCGTCGCCGAAGATCGCACCCGCCAGCCCGCCGACATGGCGGAGAGCGTCCTCCACGAGACCTTCGGCTATGCCGGGTTTCGCGGCGCGCAGCAGGCGATCGTCGCGCACACGGTGGCCGGCGGCGATTCGCTGGTGCTCATGCCCACGGGCGGCGGCAAGAGCCTCTGCTACCAGGTGCCGGCCATCATCCGGCATCGCCAGGGCCACGGCGTCGCGGTGGTGGTGAGCCCGCTGATCGCGCTGATGCACGACCAGGTCGGCGCCCTCGAGGAAGCGGGCGTGCACGCGTCGTTCCTCAACTCCACGCACGACAGCGAGACCGCGGCGAAGATCGAGCGCGAGATGATGAGCGGCCGGCTGGTGCTGCTCTACGCCGCGCCGGAGCGCATCGCCACGCCGCGCATGCTGGCCCAGCTCGATTCGCTGCACGAGCGCGGCCTGCTCTCGCTGTTCGCGATCGACGAGGCGCACTGCGTGAGCCAGTGGGGCCACGATTTCCGGGAAGACTATTTGAAGCTCTCGGTGCTGGCGGAGCGCTACCCCGACGTGCCGCGCATCGCCCTCACCGCGACCGCCGATGCACTCACCCGTGCCGACATCGTCGAGCGCCTGGCCCTGCACGACGCGCGCATCTTCGTCAGCAGCTTCGACCGGCCGAACATCCGCTACGCCGT
>CAZZVH010000529.1:0-2297 GCA_964657365.1 uncultured Burkholderiaceae bacterium | reverse complement strand
GAGGAGAGCAAGCACAAGATCATGTTCGAGAACCTGACGCCGCTCTTCCCGAAGGAGCAGTTCAAGCTCGAGCGCGACATCAAGAACGAAGAGAACATCACCAGCCGCATCGTCGACCTGATCGCGCCGATCGGCAAGGGCCAGCGCGCCCTGCTCGTCTCGGCGCCCAAGAGCGGCAAGACGGTGATGATGCAGAACCTGGCGCACGCGCTGATCGCCAACTATCCCGAGGTCTACCTGATCGTGCTGCTCGTCGACGAGCGGCCCGAGGAAGTGACCGAAATGCAGCGCACGGTGCGCGGCGAAGTCATCAGCTCGACCTTCGACGAGCCGGCAGCGCGCCACGTGCAGGTCGCCGAGATGGTGATCGAGCGCGCCAAGCGCCTGGTCGAGATGAAGAAGGACGTCGTGATCCTGCTCGACTCGATCACCCGCCTGGCACGCGCCTACAACAACGTGCTGCCGTCGTCCGGCAAGGTCCTGACCGGCGGCGTCGACGCCAACGCCCTGCAGCGGCCGAAGCGCTTCTTCGGCGCGGCCCGCAACATCGAGGAAGGCGGTTCCCTGACCATCATCGGCACGGCGCTGGTCGAGACCGGCAGCAGGATGGACGAGGTGATCTACGAGGAATTCAAGGGCACCGGCAACTGCGAGATCCACCTCGACCGCCGGATGTCGGAGAAGCGCGTCTACCCGTCGATCCTGCTCAACAAGAGCGGCACGCGGCGCGAAGAGCTGCTCCTGAAGCCGGAGATCCTGCAGAAGAGCTGGATCCTGCGCAAGCTCCTCTATTCGATGGACGAGATCGAGGCGATGGAGTTCATCCTCGAGAAGATGAAGGCCACCAAGAACAACAACGACTTCTTCGACATGATGCGTCGCGGCGGCTGAGCTAGAATCGAAGGCTTTTCGGAAAGTGCCTTCCTGCAGCGTGTGCAGCGAAGCGTGGCTCCCGGCTCAACACAGAAGGTTTCCCATGAAAGACGGCATCCATCCCGAGTACCGCGAAGTCTGCTTCGTGGACCTGTCGAACGGCTTCAAGTTCGTGACCCGCTCCTGCGCCCAGACGCGCGAGAAGGTCACCATGGACGACGGCCGGGAGTTGCCGCTTTACAAGCTCGAGACCACCAGCGAGTCGCACCCGTTCTACACCGGCACCCAGAAGAGCGTCGATTCGCTCGGCGGACGGGTCGAGAAGTTCCGCAACAAGTTCGCCCACCTCACGCCCAAGAAATAAGCCGGCCGCGCGGTCCTTGTCGAGGCAGCCTGCGGGCTGCCTTTTTCATGGCCGCTCCGATCACGGTCTTTGCCTGCGTTAACTCCGGCGCGGCGTCGATGCGCGATTGCACTGTGCAGAATCGGTCGCCGTGCGCTGCATCATCGCGCGTCCTCTCCCGCGTGCACCCTTGAACTCCCCCAACCCTGCGCTCGTCAGCCGCCGCGAGGCCCAGCCGCTGCCGCGTGTCGCGCTGCTGCTGGTGTGCGCCGCCTATGTGCTGCCCGGCCTGTTCGGCAGGGACCCGTGGAAGAGCGCCGACATCACCGCGTTCGGCTACATCGTCGACATCGCCCAGGGCAAGACGTCGTGGTTCGCGCCGACCGTCGGCGGCCTGCCGACCGACGGCGCCTTGCTGCCGTACTGGATCGGCGCCGTTTTCGTCAAGCTGACCACGCCCTGGCTCGACCCCGCGTTCGCGGCGCGCATCCCGTTCGCCGCCCTGCTGGCGCTGGCGCTCGCGCTGACCTGGTACGCCACCTACCACTTCGCGCGCTCGGAATCGGCGCAGCCACTGCCCTTCGCCTTCGGCGGCGAAGCGAAGCCGATCGACTACGCGCGGGCCATCGCCGACGGTGCGGCGCTCGCCCTCATCGCCTCTCTCGGGCTGCTGCAGCTCGGCCACGAGACGACGCCGGAGCTGGCCCAGCTCGCCGCCATCGCGCTGTTCCTCTATGGTGTCGCCGCGATCACCCTGCGGCCTCGAAGCGGGCCGCTCGCCACCGTGCTGGCCTTGCCGGCGCTCGCGGCCAGCGGCGCGCCGAGCATCGCGGTCCTGCTCGCCGTCGTCGGGATCGTCGTGGCCTGGCGGTCGCAGATCCCGGCCAAGCGTCGCCTGATCGTCTCTCTCGGCGTCGGCGGGGCGCTCTCGGCGCTGGTCGCGACCGCCCTCGGCGCCTGGGCCGACCGGCTCGGCGATCTGCACGGCGCTGGCCTCGCCTTCGGTCTCGTCCGGCTGCTCACGTGGTTTGCGTGGCCGGCCTGGATCCTCGCGCTGTGGACCGTCTGGCAATGGCGGCAC
>CAZZVH010000528.1:0-2299 GCA_964657365.1 uncultured Burkholderiaceae bacterium | reverse complement strand
TCTCCAACCTTCGACAGCGGCGGCGGCGGCGTGGCCGGCCCGCAGTTCGGCATCGATCAACGTGGCGGCCGTCACGTAGCCACTGTCCCCGGCCAGGCGGACGATGCGCAATTCTTCCCGAACGTTGTCCAGGGCGGCCTGCGGGGGGCCTGCGACGCTCGACAAGACACTCCGCGCATCCGCACCGATCCAGAGCCGGATGGCGGGCCAGCCCGGATCCTCGAGCTCTTCGACCCGAACGAGCGCGGCGGTGGCTGCGGCCAGGTCCCGGATCTGCGCATGGACGCGAACCAGCCAGCCGTTGAGCAGGTACGCCGCGAGCCGATCCTGGCTGGCGTCGGCGAGACGCAGCGCGCGATCCGCTTCGACCAGGCACCGCGCCATCTCGCGCTCGCTCCAGAAGCGCATCAGCTGGACGCGCGCCGTCAGCTGGCTCGCGTCGATCGGCCGCGTCGACAGCCGCGCGTCGATGGCTTCGGCGACCGCGGCGCGCTCGTCGTAGGTCGCACCGGCCAGGGCCCGGGTCATCAGGACCGGCGCCAGCGCCAGCATGACCTCCAGCGCGTCGTGCCGCAGCGCCCAGGCGAACGCGGCGCGGGCGTTGTCCAGGTCGACCTCGACGGCCTCGATCCAGGCACGGTAGCCGACGCGACCGCTCCAGCGTTCGGTCCATGCCTCCGCCATGATGTCCGCGACCGCACGGGCGTGACGCGCCTCGACCATCGCCGCTTCGCCCGCCGCGGCGAGCTGGTCCGCGGCGTACGCCCTGGGCGTCTCCAGAAGTCGGTAGCGGGGCCGGTCGGGATCGCCATCGAGCGTGACCAGCGCAACGAGGGAACGATCGATCAAGGAGCCCAGGGCATCGAGCAAGGTCCAGCGGTCGAGCCCCGCGGCGCCAGCGTCGGCCGCGTCCGGCGGGTCGGCCACGAATGCCTGCACGAGCTCGAGCGATGCGCTGCCGGCGATGACGGCGAGACGTCGGAAGACGATCTGCTCCTCGGCGTCCAGCAGCCCGTGGCTCCAGTCGAGCGTGGCCGCCATCGTCTGCTGGCGAGGCGGTGCGGAGCGAAAGCCGGTCGTCAGGATGCGCATGCGGTCGTCGAGCGATTCCAGGATCCGCTCGACGCCGAGCAACGGCGCCCGTGCAGCCGCGAATTCGATGGCGAGCGGCAGGCCGTCGAGCCGCCGGCACAGCGCGATCACCGTCGCGGCATTGCTGCTCGTCAGGGCGAAGCGCGCGTCCACGGCCTTCGCCCGCGCCACGAACAGCTGGACCGCTCCGTACTCGAGCGCCTGAGGCAGCGTCGCCTCGCCGGATGGCCAGGCCAGCGCATCGAGCCGATACGGCTGCTCCTGCGGCAGCCGCAACGGCGCCTGGCTGGTGACCAGCAGCCGCACGTTCGGTGCGGCCGTCGCGAGCGCGTCGATCAATTCGCCGAGCTCCGTGAGCAGATGCTCGGCGTTGTCGAGCGCGATCAGCATCTCCAGAGGCGCGAGGACGGCCTTGAGCGCGCCGATGGAGGCACCGCCCGCGAGCGTGATGCCGAGCCCCGCGGCGATCGCGCCGGGCAAGGATGCGGCGCTCCGGATCGACTCGAGCTCGATCCAGCAGACGCCGTGCTGGAAGGTGTCGCGCCGGCGATGCAGCAGCCACTGCGCCAGGCGCGTCTTGCCGATGCCGCCCGGCCCGACCACCGTCACCAGCCGGTGCGCGTCGAGCAGCTCGCCGACGCGTTGCAGGTCGTCGTCGCGGCCGAACATCGTCGACAGCAATGCCGGCAGGTTGGTCCGGCGGACTTCGGTGCGTGGACGCGGCGTGCTCTCGGCCGGGCGCTCGTCGACCGACGTGACCAGCCGGTAGCCACGGCCGGGCACGGTCGCGATGACGTGGGGGCCGAGCACCTTGCGCAGCGTGCCTATCTGGACGCTGAGATTGTTGGGCTCGACGGCCGCGCCGTCCCAGACGAGATCGAGCAGCTCGTCGCGCGTCACCAGCCGCTCGCGCCGCTCGATCAGCGCGAGCAGGACCTCGAAGGCGCGCGCTCCGATCGACACGTCGCTGCCGTCGACCTGCAGGCGCCGCTCGAGCGGCAACAGGCAGACATTGCCGAATCGGTACGAGGACGGGGGCGCAGGCGCAGGAGAAGGAAACGGCGTGACGCTGGACGGTGGCATGGGGCGCAGGAGGCCGGACGGCTCATTCTGCACGGACGCGCACACGCCCCGCTTGACCCTGCAACCCGCTCAGAGATAGGTCGCCGCCGCCTCCGCTTCGAAGCGATCGGGCGGCCCTTCCCAG
>CAZZVH010000527.1:0-2300 GCA_964657365.1 uncultured Burkholderiaceae bacterium | reverse complement strand
GGAATACCGCGACCAGCCGCTGCTGGCCGGCCAGGTGGTGCTGACGTTGGCCGACCTCTACGACGCCCTTGAAGACGTGCAGGGCTCGGCGACGCTGCTCGAAGGCTTCCTCGCCGAGGCGGGCACCGATGCCGATCCGTTCGCGGTGGCCGACGCGCGCCAGAAGCTCGCCGCCATCGAGCTCATGCGCGGCCACGTCGAGCGCGCCGGCAAGCTGCTCGACCAGGCCGATGCCTATTGGTCGCGCGAGCTCCAGCCGCACGCCGCCGAGCATCTCGAAGGCCAGGGCGTGCGGGCCCGCTGGCAGCGCGCCAGCGGCGATCTCGACGCGGCCATCGCCACCGACCGCGCGACGATCGCGCAGCGCACGGCGCTCTCCGGCCACGACCACCGCGAAACGGCGACGCTCTTCAATTCGCTCGCCATCACGCTGACCGCCGCGAACCGTCTCGACGATGCGCTCGCTGCCTACAAGGAGACCAGCGCCATCTACGACAAGCTCGGCCTGGGCGACGGGCTCGATGCGCAGATCATCCGCGGCAACACCGGCACGCTCGCACTGCGCGCCGGGCATCTCGACGAAGCAGGGCCGCTGCTCAAGGGCGCGATCGACCACGAACGCGCACTGGCCGGCGACTCGGCCGCCGTCGGCGCGTCGATGGGCTACTACGGCAAGCTGCAGACGGTCATCGGCAAGCAGGCGGAGGCCATCGCGACCCTGACGTCCGCGGTCGACATCGGCGCCCGCTACACCGGAGCCACGAGCCCGCTGACGATCCAGAACCGTCTCTTCCTCGGCGAAGCGCAGAGCGCGTCGGGCGACCGCGTCGTCGCCGGCGCGACCCTGGCGGCCGCTCTCCGCGACGCTCTCGCGCACTACGGCGAAAGGCACGCGCTGACCCTGCGCAGCCGGCTCGCGCTGGCACAACTGGCCACCGCCGATGGACACCCCGAGGCTGCGCGAACCATGCTGGAGCCGGTCATCGCCACGTTGCGCGCGCTCGGCCCGCAGGCCCGGGCCACGCTCGCGCAGGCACTCGTCGCGCTGGGCGATGCCGAGCTCGCCGATCATCGCGCCGCGCCGGCAATGGTCGCGCTGCGCGAGGCGACGGCGCTGCGCGCGCCCAGCGGCGAGCAGAACTGGGAGCTGGCGCTGGCCCGGGAACGCCTGGGCGAAGCCCTCGCCGCCAGCGGTGCGAGGACCGACGCCCAGCCTTTGTTGAAAGGCGCAGCAGCGACGCTGGCGACGCAGCTCGGCGCCGATCACCGCGAGGCGCAACGGGCGCGACGGGCCTTGTCCGCGGTCGCGGCCTAGACGGCGTCGGTGCGCGGGGCGAGCGCCGTTCCACCGAGCTCGCGGTACAGCCAGGCGCGTGCCTTGAGCCAGTCGCGCTGGGTCGTGCGCAACGAGACGCCGAGCGCCGCGGCCGTCTCGACCTCCCCGTACCCGGCGAAGAAACGGCATTCGACGACATCGGCGAGCCGAGGCGTGATCTTCGCGAGCCGCTGCAGCGCGTCGTTGAGCTCGATCAGGCTCTCGTCGCTGTCGACCGCCATCAGCTCGGCATGCGAGAGCGTCACGTGGACGGCGCCCGCGCCGCGCTTCTCGGCCCGCTGCGCGTGCGCATGGTTGATCAGCGCGTGGCGCATGGCCAGGGCCGCGGCGCGCAGCAGGTGTGCTTCGTCGACGAAGCCGCGCGAATCGCGCAGGCGCAGCCAGGCTTCGTTGGCGAGCGCCGTCGTCTGGAGCGTGTCGCCGCCGCCGACACGGGCCCGTTCCCGGCGCGCCATGCGCTTGACCTGCGCATAGAAGTCCGGCAGCAGGGCCGCGGCGATCCTGCGCACTTCCGGGCTCGCCGTCGTGACGATGTGGCCTTCGGCATCGTGGCCGCCGAGCTCCTGTTCGCTCATGCGTTCATCTTACGAGACGCGCCGGCGCCGGCCCGCCCCACGGGCAGGGCGGAAACGTTCCGTTGCAACTCGATCCGCCGCGCATGGCGGGTTCCAGCCGCGCACCCTGTTCTTCCGGGCAGGCTCGAGACGAAGCGGCCGCCGCCAATCCACCCGACTCCGGAGAGAACGCCATGATCTGCCCCGCCTGCCACGCCCCCAATCCCGAAGTCTCGCGTTTCTGCAACCGGTGCGGACAGCTGATGGAGGCGCCCCGTGCGAACGCCGCGCCGGCGATGCCCGCCATGCCGCCCGTTCCGGCGCCGCCGCCGCGTCCGCAGCAGGTGCCTGCCTATTCGGCTCCATCGGCGGCCTACCCACCGGCAGCCTATCCGCCCGCGGCGGCACCG
>CAZZVH010000526.1:1659-2324 GCA_964657365.1 uncultured Burkholderiaceae bacterium | reverse complement strand
CGTGCCAATGCTGTCACCGACATGCTGCCGGACACGCAGTGGGCGGCGGCGCTGGAGCAGGCACCGACGCATGCGACGACGTCGACGCGGATGGCAACGCGGACGGAATCGCCGGCGCGATCTCGCGGCCGGCATCGGCACGAGATTCGGTGGTCATCCCGTCGCGGCCGGTCGCCGATGGCGACAGCACCGCATCGGCACGGCTCGCCGCCGGCAGCGCGGGCGGCGCCGTCAGCGGCGGCAAGGCGTCCTTCTTCGGGATCTCGATCGGGATGTCGACCGGGATCGGCCGAGGCTGGGTCTCGAAGACCAGCGGGAAGCCGACGATGCCGATGCCCAGCAGGACGACCGCGCCGATCAGACGGTGCCGGGCGCGGGTGCGGGCCTGCTGCACGGCGTCTGCCGGCGCGAGGGACGCTGCTGCGGGATCGCTCTTTGGCTTGAACATCGTGGCCGGTGGGTTGGAGCCGAAGGCGCTGGCTCCGGGCCGTCGCAGGGCCCTGGCGAACGGCCCCTAGACGGTGTGGCGGCCGGCCCGTTGCGGCAGGCCGTGATCCAGGATGCCGCCGACGTTGTAGAAGGATCCGAAGACGACGATTCTATCCACCGGCTCGGCCGCAGCCATCGCCGCGGCCATCGCCTCTGCGGGCGAGCCGTGCTCCGTG
>CAZZVH010000526.1:0-1640 GCA_964657365.1 uncultured Burkholderiaceae bacterium | reverse complement strand
TTGCCGGCGCCGACCGCGACCCGCACCGCGGCTGCCAGTTCGGCGGCCGTGGCGGCGCGCGCGGTCGGCAGGTCGGTGACGTGCCAGGTGTCGACCAGCGGCGCCATGCGCGCGAGGATGGCGGCGACGTCCTTGTCGCGCATGGCGCCGAAGACGGCATGGGTGCGCGGAAAGAAACCCATCTGATCGAGGTTCTGCGCCAGCGCGGCGACCGCGTGCGGGTTGTGGGCGACGTCGAGCACCAGCGTCGGCTGGCCCGCCAGCACCTGGAACCGGCCCGGCAGCTCGACCGATGCGAGGCCGACGCGCACGGCCTGGGCGCTGATCGGCAGGCGCTCGCGCAGCGCCTCGAACGCCGCGAGCACGCCGGCCGCATTGAGCAGCTGGTTGGCGCCGCGCAGCGCCGGGTAGCCGAGGCCACCGTAGCGGCTCGAGCGGCCGACCCATTCCCACTGCTGGCGATCGCCGCGGGTGCGGAAATCGACGCCGGCGCGGCGCAGGTCGGCGCCGATCGCGCGCGCCTCGTCGATCACGCTCGCAGGCGGCACCGGATCGCTGACGATCGCGGGGCGGCCGCGACGGAAGATGCCGGCCTTCTCGCGGCCGATGGTCTCGCGGTCATGGCCCAGGAACTCGGCATGGTCGATGTCGATGCTGGTGAGCATCGCGCAATCGGCATCGACGACGTTGACCGCGTCGTAGCGGCCGCCGAGGCCGACTTCGAGCACGACCAGGTCGAGCGGCGTCGCGGCGAGCAGCCTGGCGATGGCGAGGAACGTGAACTCGAAGTAGGTGAGCGGGACGTCGCCGCGGGCCGCCTCGACGGCCTCGAAATGCGGCAACAGGGCGGCGGCCTCGACCATCGCGCCGCCGATCCGGCAGCGCTCTTCGAAATGCACGAGATGGGGCTTCGAGAACAGCCCGACGCGGTAGCCGTCCGACAGCGCGATGCGCTCGAGCATGGCGCAGGTCGAGCCCTTGCCGTTGGTGCCGCCGACGACGATGACCGGTGCCTCGAAGCGGATGCCGAGACGCTCCCGTACCGCCAAGACGCGGTCGAGCGTCAGCTCGATGGTCTTGGGATGCAGCCGCTGGCAGTGCGCCAGCCACTCCTCGAGCGTCATGGTCGTCGCGCCCGTCATCGGCGATCTGTCGGCGGCAGAGCCGCGGATCAGGCGACGGCGTCGGACGGAAGGCGCTGCAGCATCGCGATCTGGCGGGCGATGACGGTGCGCAGCTCGCGGCGGTCGACGATCATGTCGATGGCGCCGGACTGGAGCAGGAACTCCGAGCGCTGGAACCCTTCGGGCAGCTTCTCGCGCACCGTGTTCTCGATCACGCGCGGCCCGGCGAATCCGATCAGCGCCTTCGGCTCGGCGATGACGACGTCGCCCACGAACGCGAAGCTGGCGGAGACGCCGCCCATGGTCGGATCGGTGAGCACGCTGATGTACGGCAGGCCGGCCTTGGCGAGCCGCGTCAGCGAGGCATTGGTCTTGGCCATCTGCATCAGGCTGAGCAGGCCTTCCTGCATGCGCGCGCCGCCGGTCGCCGTGAAGCTGACGAAGGCCGTCTTCTGCTCGATCGCCGTGTGCACGCCGCGCACGAAGCGCTCGCCGACGACCGAGCCCATCGAGCCG
>CAZZVH010000525.1:0-2330 GCA_964657365.1 uncultured Burkholderiaceae bacterium | reverse complement strand
GCCGCCGACCATCTTCGCGGCGTTCTCGGTCGCGCTGCTGGCGTCGGCGGCGCTCGGCCCGGTCGCCGGTCGATCGATCGATCGCTGGCACGGCCGGCCGGTGCTGCTGGTCTCCAACGTCGTCTTCGCGCTCGGGCTCGCGGCGCTCGGCGTCGCCAGGGGTCCGTGGACGCTGTTCGCCGCCTGGCTGGTGATGGGCGTGGCCATGGGAAGCGGGCTGTACGAAGCCGCGTTCGCGACGCTGGTCCGGCTCGACGGCAAGGACGCGCGCGGCGCCATCACCGGGGTGACGTTGTTCGCCGGTTTCGCGAGCACCGTCGGCTGGCCGCTCACCGCCTGGTTCGACACGCACACCGGCTGGCGCGGCGCGTGCTTCGCGTGGGCCGTGCTCCACCTTGTCGTCGCCCTGCCGCTGAACGCGTCGTTGCCCCGGCCGTCCGCCGCGGCGTCCGCGTCGCAGCCCGGCGACGGCGCCATCGCGGCGTCACCGGTGGCCGATCCGCGTCGCGCTGCCGTGCTCCTGGCGACGGCGTTCGCGATCACGTGGTTCGTCAGCACCTCGATGGCGGCGCATCTGCCGCGCCTCCTGATGGCGGGCGGCGCGACGCTCGCCGTGGCAGTCGGCATCGGCGCGCTGGTCGGTCCGGCGCAAGTGGCCGGCCGGCTGCTCGAACACGGGTTCCTGCGCCGGCTGCATCCGCTGCTGGCGGCGAGGCTGGCAGCGTTGATGCATCCGTTGGGCGTCGTGGTGCTCATGCTGTTCGGCACATCGGCCGCCGCGGCGTTCGCCGTGCTGCACGGCATCGGCAACGGCATCCTGACGATCGCCATCGGCACCTTGCCCTTGATGATCTTCGGCAGCCGGGGGTATGGGCAGCGACAGGGCTTGCTGATGGTTCCCGCGCGCATCGTCCAGGCCCTCGCGCCCTGGCTGTTCGGCATCTGCCTCGATCGCTGGGGTGTCGGCGCACTCTGGCTGTCGGCGTCGCTCGCCGTGCTCTCGTGCGCGCTCCTGCTGCTGTTGCCCGGGCCCGGCGCGGGCGCGGCCGTGCCGGCTGGCGGCACCGTGCCGGGAGCGGCCTGATGCCGATCCGCGACGCGACGCCGGACGACGCGGCGGCGATCCTCGCCATCTACGCGCCCATCGTGATCGAGACCTCGATCTCGTTCGAGCTCGAGCCGCCCACCGAGGCCGACATGCGCGCGCGCATCGCCGCCACGTCGGCGATCCTGCCGTGGCTCGTGCTGGACGACGCCGCGGGCAGCGGCTCGGTCGCCGGCTATGCCTACGCCGGCCGCCACCGGGAACGCGCCGCCTACCGGTGGTCCGTCGACACGACAGCGTACGTGCGGCAAGACCTCCGCGGCCAGGGCATCGGCAAGGCGCTCTATCTGGCGTTGTTCGATCGGCTGGTCGCGCTCGGCTACTACCAGGCATTCGCGGGGATCGCGCTGCCGAACGACGCGAGCGTCTCGTTGCACGAAGCGGTCGGCTTCGAGGCGCTGGGGATCTACCGCCGGGTCGGCTTCAAACTGGGCGCATGGCGCGACGTCGGCTGGTGGCAGAAGGAACTGCAGCCGCTGTCGCCGTCGGACACGCCGACGGCGCCGCGCCTGCCACCGGCGGCCTGAGCGGCGTCCGGCTCAGCCGGGCTGCGGCACGACGACCCAGCGCGCATCGAGGCGCAGCACGCGCACGGCGCCGTCGAAGACATCGACGAGCGCGGCATGCAGCGCGGGGTCGGCGGCCTCGCCGTCGGCGACGACGCGGCCGGCGGCCATCACGACGAGCCGATCGGCCAGAAGCGCGAGCGAGAGGTCGTGCAGCACGCTGACGACCGCCGTGCCGCGCTCGACCTGCCGGCGCAGCAGCCGCACCAGGGCGATCTGGTGCGGGGGGTCGAGATGCGTGGTCGGCTCGTCGAGCAGCAGCAACGGTGCATCGACGGCAAGCGCGCGTGCCAGGTGAACGCGCTGGCGCTCGCCTCCCGAGAGCGCGTGCAGCCGGCGCTCCTGCCAGGCGAGACAACCGGTGCCGGCCATGGCCTGGTCGACGCGGGCCTCGTCGTCGGCGGTCGCGGCGCCGAACAGCCCGAGCCGCGCCAGCCGGCCGAGCCGGACGATGTCGCGCACCGTGAGCTCGCCGGTCGAATCGCCCTGCTGACCGAGCCAGGCCATGCGCCTCGCGAGCTCGCCGCGCGGCAGAGCAGTCCCACGGCTGCCATCATCGACAGCCAAAGCGTC
This sequence comes from uncultured Burkholderiaceae bacterium, assembly GCA_964657365.1. GTDB lineage: Bacteria > Pseudomonadota > Gammaproteobacteria > Burkholderiales > Burkholderiaceae_C > Schlegelella_A. The sequence continues at coordinate 86 of CAZZVH010000525.1, read as the reverse complement.
AAGAGTGCGGAAAAAGGGGGCTCTCGATCGATCCATCCGGCTTTGATGCGGGCAAGAAGATCAAGGGCAAGAAACGCCACGTCCTT
>CAZZVH010000524.1:0-2338 GCA_964657365.1 uncultured Burkholderiaceae bacterium | reverse complement strand
CGACGGCGCTGACCGGCCCGATCAGCGCCGCGCCGAAGACGATGGCGCGCGCGATCGAGTGCGAGCCATCGGCATCGTCGGAAATCGCGCTGCCGTGCACCTCGGTCGTCATGCCGAGCAGCAGGTCGTCGGTGGTGCCCGGGTGTCCGTCGTCGTCGGTGACGACGGCGCCGGTGGTGTCGAAGCGCACGCCTTCGACGATCACCGAACCGAAGCCGGTGATCGGGCCGGCCGCGAACGATGGCGCCGTGGTGCCGGTGGCGGGTGTGCCGGTTCCCGACGTGTCGGGGCCTCCGCCGCAGCCGGCGATCAGGGCCGTCGCGACGGCGAGCTGGATTGCGACGATCCGGTGACGCACCGGTGCGCGATGGGTTCGGACTGGCATGCGAGAACTCCCTGTGCGAGCCGGAGGAGTTCCGGCACTGGGACGCATACTAAATGTGCAAACAGCACATATGCAAGCGCCGTTACAGGATGAGACGAATGGCGGCCAGGCGTCGGGAAGGGCGGTCTTCGGCACAATTGCCGCGTGCCAGTCGAACCCTTGTCAACGTGGCGTCTGTCGGTTGCGCCCATGATGGATTGGACCGACCGGCATTGCCGCCACTTCCATCGCCTGCTAACCTCACGCACGCGGCTGTACACCGAGATGGTCACGACCGGTGCGCTGCTGCACGGCGATGTCGCGAGGCATCTCGCGTTCGGCGGCGGCGAGCATCCGGTGGCGCTCCAGCTCGGTGGCAGCGAGCCGGGCGACCTGGCGGCATGCGCACGGCTCGGCGCCGCTTGGGGCTACGACGAGATCGATCTCAACTGCGGCTGCCCGAGCGAGCGGGTGCAGCGCGGCGCGTTCGGCGCCTGCCTGATGGCCGAACCGGCGCTGGTGGCCGATTGCGTCAAGGCGATGCGGGACGCGGTGTCGATCCCGGTGACGGTCAAGCACCGGATCGGCATCGACCGTCTCGAGAGCTACGACTTCGTGCGCGATTTCGTGGGCACGGTGAGCGAGCGGGGCGGTTGCGACGTGTTCATCGTCCATGCCCGCAATGCCTGGCTCCAGGGCGTGAGCCCGAAGCAGAATCGGGAGCTGCCGCCGCTGCGCTACGAGGCTGCAGAACGCCTGAAGCACGACTTTCCGGCGCTGACGATCGTCGTCAACGGCGGCATTGCCGGTGTCGATGCGATCTCGGCCCGCTTGCGCGAGGTCGACGGCGTGATGGTCGGCCGCGCCGCGTACCACGACCCGTTCGCCATGAGCACGTGGGACCGGGACTTCTTCTCGGCGCCGGATGTCGTCGTCGATCGCGACGGGATCGAGGCGGCCATGGTCACGTACATGACGGCCGTGAGCGCCGCCGGAGAGCCGTGGACGCACGTGTCGCGCCACATGCTCGGCCTGCGCAACGGCATGCCTGGCGCTCGTCGCTGGCGGCAGGTGTGGTCCGACCACCGGCTGCACGGGCTGCAGCCGCACGAGGTGTCGCAGCGTGCACTGGCGGCGATGAGCGCGGCCGCCGAGCCGGTCGACGCCTGACGCCGCGGTTCAGTTCAGCGGCGCCGGCGCACCGCCGCTCTCGTGCGTGGCCTTGTCCGGGAAGCTCGCCAGCACGACGCCGACGAGGGCGAGCGCGAACGCGCCGGCCTGCGCCGCGGTGAAGGTCTCCCCGAACACGAAGACGCCGACGGCCGCCGCGCTGATCGGCAGGAACACCGTGAACACGCCGGCGGACGACGCAGGCACGTGCTTCAGACCCGTCATCCAGAGCCACACCGTGAGCACGCTCGCCGCGAACGCATAGAGCACCAGCAGCACCCACGACGACGGCGGGATGAAGCCGAACGTGAAGTTCGGCAACTGCCAGAGGGCGAACGGCGTGACCAGGGCGAGGCCCCAGAGATTGATCAGCGCGCTGATCCGCTTCGGGCCGACGCGGGCCGCGAGCTTCTTGCCGAGCACGACGTAGATCGCCTCGCAGGTGACGGCGCCGAGCAGCAGGACGCTGCCGAGCAGCGAGCCGCTGGCCAGTTCGCCTTCCTCGTCGCGGGCCAGCGCGACCAGCGCAATGCCGGCGATCGCGCAGGCGATTCCCAGGGCCACGCGCCAATGCACGCGCTCGCCCAGGATCAGCCACGACAGCAGGGCGACGACGGCAGGAATGGCTGCCATGATCACGCCCGCCGCGAGCGCCGTGCTGTGCGAGATGCCGAACAGCATGCAGACGGAAAACAGGAAGTTGCCGAAGAACGATTCGAGGAACAGCAGGCCGCGGGTCTTGCTGTCGAGCGCGAGCTCGCCGGCCGGCCGGCGCAGCCACGGCGCCATGGCGACGGCGGCGAT
>CAZZVH010000523.1:0-2341 GCA_964657365.1 uncultured Burkholderiaceae bacterium | reverse complement strand
GGCATTGCCATGGCGCATCTCGGCGGCGATGTTGTCGGGCGCCGCCGGCGTCACCGCGGGCGCACCGTCGCGGATCGCGGCCGGCGCCGTCGTCACTGCCGGCTGCTCGTCGTAGTCGACGACGATCGCTTCCATCGCGTCGCGCGCCGCCTCGCGGCTCTCGGCGACCACGAGCGCCACCGGCTCGCCGACGTAGCGCGCGAACTCGTGCGCGAGCGCGCGGCGCGGCGGCGTGACCGTGGTGCGGCCGTCGGCGCGCTTGAATGCGTCGGCCGTGGCCATCGGCTTGACGCCGGCAGCGGCGAGATCGGCACCGGTGAAGACGGCGAGCACGCCCGGCAGCTCGAGCGCCGCGCTGGTGTCGATGGCGCCGATGCGCGCATGCGCGAACGGCGAGCGCAGGAAGGCCGCGGTGGCGTGGCCGCCGACGTCGACGTTGTCGGTGAAGCGGCCGAGGCCACGCAGCAGCGCATCGTCCTCGATGCGGCGGACGGCACGACCGCTGCCGAAGCGCGCGGCGATGGGGGATGTGCCGTCTGGGGTCGGTGGGGTCATGGACATCTGCTCACGGGCGTCGGGTCAGGCCTGCAGGGTCGCCCACATCTCCTGGTCGCGCTCGGCCGTCCAGATGCGGGGGTCGCGGTGCGCGCTCGCCTCGTCGAAGGCGCGGGAGACGTCGAAGGGCATGCAGTGCTCGTAGATGAACTGCTGGCCGTAGCGTGGCGTGAGGGCGGCGTGCGTGTCGGCGAAGACGCGGCGCAGGTCGTGTCCTTGCGCGACGCCCTGCTTCACGGTGGCGAACAGCTCGGCGATGAAGGCGCGCGTCGTGGCGACGCCGTCGCGGCACATCGCCGGGTCGGTCAGGGCGGCGCCGCGGCCGGGCACGATGGCCGTCGCGCCGAGCGCCTCGAGCTTGTCGAGCGTGGCCGGCCAGTCGCTGAAGTACGCGTCGCCGGCATAGGCGGTGGCGCCGTACTCGACCAGGTCGCCGCTGAAGAGGATCTTCTGCTGCGGCAGCCAGGCCACCGTGTCGCCCTTGGTGTGGCCGCGGCCGAGCTGCATCAGCCTGACCTCGAGCTGGCCGAGCCAGACCGTCATCTCGCCCTTGAAGGTGAGGGTCGGCCAGGTCAGGCCGGGGATGGTCTCGACGGCGCGGAAGAGCCGCGGGAAGCGCTCGATCTCGCTCTTCATGTCGGCCGCGCCACGCTCGACGATGAGATCGCGCGTGTCTTCGCTGGCGATGATCTCGGTCGCGCCTTCGGCTGCGTAGGCACTCGCGCCGAGCACGCGGACGGCGTGGTAGTGGCTCATCACCACGTACTTGATCGGCTTGTCGGTGACGGTGCGGATGCGGCGGATCACGTCCTGCGCCATCACCGGCGTGGCCTGGGTGTCGATCACCATCACCGCGTCGTCGCCGACGATCACGCCGGTGTTCGGGTCGCCCTCGGCCGTGTAGGCGTAAGCGTTGTCGGAGAGCTTCGTGAAGGTGACGGGCTTCTCGGCGAGATCGGCTTGGGAAGCGAAGGCTTTGCTCATGGCTGGCGTCTCACGATGGAACAGGGGAAGGCGGCGATTCTGGGCGCAACGGCGGCTCAGCGCAGGTTCGCGAGGAACGCGGTGACCGTGTCGTGGAAGCGGTCGGGTAGTTCGGCGACGCTGAGATGGGACGCCTCGTCGAGGATCACGAGCTGGGCGCCGGCGATGCGCTCCGCGATGGCCCGCGCCATCTCCGGCGTGGCCCCGGCGTCGCACGCGCCGGCGATGACGAGCGCGGGTGTGCGCACCGTGGCCAGCGCGTCGAGCCAGTCGACGCTGGCCACCGCTTGCATGGCGGCGATGTATCCGGCCGGATCGCAGCGCAGCAACTGCGTCTTCAGAGCGGCGGCATCGCCCGGATGCGCAGCGCGGTACTCGGCGCTCAGATAACGCTCGACGATCGCGTCGGCTGCGGCTGCCATGCCGCCTTGACCGATGGCGGCGGCGCGCGCGGCCCATCCCGCGGCCGCGGCCGCCGGATAGCGGGCCGTGGTGTTCGCGAGGACGGCACCGCGGAGCAGCTCGGGGTGCCGCACGGCGAGACCCTGCCCGACCATGCCGCCCATCGACAGCCCGATCCACGCGACCGGTCCGCGCCCCCACTCGCGGATCACGCGGGCCGCGTCGTCGACGAGATCGTCCTGCGTGTACGGGCCGGCCGGCACCGACGAGCCGCCATGGCCGCGGTGGTCGTAGCGCAGCACGGTCATCGACGTGGCCAGCCGCGCGGCCAGCGCGTCCCACATGTGCAGGTCGAGGCCGAGCGCGTGGCTCAGCACGACCGGCGGCCCTTCGCCCTGGA
>CAZZVH010000522.1:0-2344 GCA_964657365.1 uncultured Burkholderiaceae bacterium | reverse complement strand
ACCGTGGCTGCGCGGATCGGTGGGGGCGCGGCCGCCGCAAGCGCCGTGTCGAGCCGGTTCACGGCCGACCAGATCGTCTTCGCGCACGCCGCCGTCACCGACCTGCAGGCGCGTCGCCTGCGCCACGACCAGCGCATCGCCCGGCGCGGCTTCGGAATCGCCGAGACCTCGGCGAACGACACGGCCGTCGTGCTGCGCGACTGGCGCCTGGAACGGACGCAGGGTGCGTCGAACGCAGCGTACCGCGCGAGCGCCTCGAGCGACACCGGGGGCTTTCGCTTCGATCTTTCGCTCGACGCCACGCAACCGGTGCTGTTGCAGGGCATCGCCGGCCTGTCGCGGAAAGGACCGGACCCGGCGCAGTCCAGCCGCTACTACAGCGAGCCGCAGCTGCACGCGCACGGCTCGCTGGCGCTCGACCGCGGTGCGCCGGTCGACGTGACCGGTCGCGCCTGGCTCGACCACGAGTGGAGCGATTCGCTGCTCGACCCGAAGGCGGTCGGCTGGGATTGGCTCGGCATGAATCTCGACGACGGCGCGGCGCTCACGGTCTTCAGGATCCGGCGCGCCGATGGCAGCATGCTCTGGGCCGGCGGCAGCCACCGCGCCAGTGGCGGCGCGACGCGCGCCTTCGCGGCGAACGAGGTCGTCTTCACGGCCGGTCGCACCTGGCGCAGCCCGTCGTCGAAGGCGCTCTACCCGGTCGAATGGCGCATTGCGACACCGGTCGGAACGTATCTGGTCCACGCCCTGCTCGACGATCAGGAACTGGACAGTCGCGCCAGCACCGGATCGATCTACTGGGAGGGGCTGTCGCGTCTGCTCGACGCCTCGGGCCGCGCGCTCGGTCTCGGCTACCTCGAGATGACCGGCTACGCCGACCGCCTGCGCCTTTGACGCCGGGTGCTCAATGCGCCCCGCCACCGCCGGCCGCACCGCCCAGCTGCGGGCGAGTCATCCAGACCATGACCAGCAGCGCCACGAACAGCGCCGCCGAGAGCAGGAAGATGTCGGTGACCGCCATCGTGTAGGCCTGCTGGTCGACCATGCGATTGACCGTCGCGAGCGCCTGGTTCGGGTCGAGTCCGCTGGCGCCGAGCTGCGCCAGCGTCGACGTCGCGGCGCTGTTGCCGCGGGTCACCGTCTCGGCGATCTCCGCATGGTGCAGCACCGCCCGGTTTTCCCACGCGGTCGTGAAGATCGACGTGCCGATCGCGCCGGCCGTGATGCGCACGAAGTTGCTGAGGCCGGCGGCGGCCGCCATCTTGTTCGGCGGCTGGCCAGAGAAGATGATGGCCTGCAGCGGAATGAAGAAGAACGCCATCGCCGCGCCTTGCAGGAAGGTCGGGAGGAGGATGGTGGAGAAGTCGGCCTGCGTGTTGAATCGCGAACGCAGCCAGAGGACGAAGCCGAAGCCGAGGAAGGAGAACGTGACCATCCACCGCGGATCGATCTTCGACACGTTCTTGCCCACCCAGGGCGACAGGATGATGGCGAGCACGCCGACCGGCGCGGTTGCCAGGCCGGCCCACGTCGCGGTGTAGCCCATGTACTGCTGCAGCCACAGCGGCAGCAGCACGACGTTGCCGAAGAACAGGCCGTAAGCGACCGACAGGGACAACGTGCCCATCAGGAAGTTGCGCTTGCCGAACAGGCGCAGGTCGACGATCGGATTCTTCTCGGTCAGCTCCCAGGCCAGGAAGAACGCGAAGCCGACGACCGCCACGACGGCCAACGCGATGATCTGCCCGGAATTGAACCAGTCGAGCTCCTTGCCCTTGTCGACCATGATCTGCAGCGAGCCGACCCAGATGACGAGCAGCGCGAGACCCACGTAGTCGAGCTTGGTCTTGTTCGGCCCGGGGTCGCGGGAGCGATAGATCGACCAGGTGATCGCCGCGGCGATCAGGCCGACGGGGATGTTGATGTAGAAGATCCACGGCCAGGAGATGTTGTCGGTGATGTAGCCGCCCAGCAGCGGTCCGGCCACCGGCGCGACCAGCACGGTCATCGCCCACATCGCCATCGCCGTGCCTGATTTGGCACGCGGATAGCTCGACAGCAGCAGGGTCTGCGACAGCGGGATCATCGGCCCGGCGACCAGCCCCTGCAGGACCCGGAAGGCGATCAGCAGGCCGATGTTCGGCGCCAGGCCGCACAGCCACGAGGCGAACACGAACAGGATGATGCTGGTGACGAACAGGCGCACCGGGCCGAAGCGCTGCGTCAGCCAGCCGGTCAGCGGCACCGAGATCGCGTTGGCGACGGCGAACGACGTGATGACCCAGGTTCCTTGCGAGGGGCTCACGCCCATGTCGCCGGCGATCGCCGGAATCGAGACGTT
>CAZZVH010000521.1:0-2347 GCA_964657365.1 uncultured Burkholderiaceae bacterium | reverse complement strand
GTCATCACCGACACCATCCCGCTCAGCGAGCCGGGCAAGGCCTGCAGCAAGGTGCGGCAGCTCTCGGTGGCGTTCCTTTTCGCCGAGACGATCCGCCGCATCTCCGACGGCGAGTCCGTCACCTCCCTCTTCGCGGAGCAGAACAGCAATTTCTAGTTGCGGGGCCTCGCCCCGTTGTCACGAAGAGCCTGGTCGCGGGCCTTCATCATTTGGAGTCGTCATGAAATTCACAGCTTTCGAGCGCACGCTGCAGGGGACCGGAGCGAGCCGCCGCCTGCGCAATGCGCAAAAGGTGCCCGGGATCGTCTACGGAGGCGGCAAGGCCTCCATGATCGAGCTCGATCACAACGCCCTCTTCTTCGCCCTGAAGAAGGAAGCGTTCCACTCGTCGCTGCTCGACATGGAGCTGGCCGGCAAGTCGGAGCAGGTGCTCCTGCGCGACTACCAGATGCATCCGTACCGGCCGATCGTGCTGCACATCGACTTCCAGCGCGTCGACGCCACCACCAAGATCACGAAGAAGGTGCCGTTGCACTACGTGAACGAGGAGAACTCGCCGGCCGTGAAGACCGACGGCTGCGTCGTCAACCACGTGGTCAACGAGCTCAACATCACCTGCCTGGCGTCGCAGTTGCCCGAGTTCATCACGGTCGACCTGGGCGAGCTGGCCAAGGGCCAGTCGCTGCACGTCAACGACGTGAAGCTCGGCGCCGGCGTCAAGGTCGTCACGCACGGCAAGCCGAACCCGGTGATCGTCTCGGCCAACGTGCAGGCCGCGGAAGTCGAGGAAGTCGCGGCGGCCCCGGTCGTCACCGCGGCGCCGGCCGACAAGGCCAAGCCGAAGAAGACCGAGAAGCAGAACAAGAAGTAAGGCGCCGAGAGGCGAACGCACGAAGCCGGCACGGACCTGTCCCTGCCGGCTTTCGTTTTTCTGGCATTCCTTCGGAAGGGGCAGCACGATGACGACGACCGTGACCCTGTCTCCCGCCCAGCAGGCCCAGGCCGAGACGCTGATCGACGCCCTGCTCGACCTGCCGGACGACGATCGCCTCGACGGCCTGCAGCGCCTCGCGCCCGAGGATGCGGCCGTGCGGGCGGAAGTCGAGAGCATCCTGCGCGCGGCGAGCGCCTGCGGCCATTTCCTCGCCAGCCCGGCACAGCCGGCGGCGGTGGCGACGCCGTCGTCGCCGTTCGAGGACGGCGACCGGCTCGGCCCGTGGCGCATCGTCGGCCCGATCGGTCGTGGCGGCATGGGCGAGGTCTACGAAGCCGAGCGCGCCGATGGCGGCTTCGCGCAGCGCGTCGCGATCAAGCTGCTGCGCCCGGAGGCGAGCGAACAGCTGGAGCGCTTCCATGCCGAGCGGCAGATCCTGGCCCGGCTCGAGCATCCGGGCATCGCCAGCCTGCACGACGGCGGCCTCGCCCCGGACGGCCGGCCCTGGATGGCGATGGAGCTGGTCTTCGGCCGCACGCTCACCGCCTACTGCGCCGAGACGCACGCCACGCTCGACCAACGGCTCCAGCTCGTCATGCAGGTCTGCGACGCCGTCGCCTACGCGCACCATCACCTGGTCGTCCACCGGGACCTGAAGCCCGCCAACATCCTGGTCACCGACGAGGGCCAGGTGAAGCTGCTCGACTTCGGCATCGCCAAGCTCCTCGACGGCGCCGGCGATGCGCAGACGCTGACCCGTTCCGCCCCGCTCACGCCTCTCTACGCCGCGCCCGAGCAGCTCACGGGCGGGCCGATCACGACCGCCACCGATGTCTACGCGCTCGGCATCCTGATGTTCGAACTGCTGACCGGCGGGCCGCCGTGGGCCGACACCGGCACCCCGGTGGCGCAGCTGATGCGCGCCGTCCATGCGCAGCCGGCGCCGCTCGCCAGCCTGGCCCGACACGCCGGCGCGCCGGTGGCGCCGCGGCTGCTGCAGGGCGATCTCGACGCGATCGTCGCCAAGGCGTTGCGCGCCGAGCCGGCGCACCGCTACGCCACCGTCGACGCGCTGCGGCGCGACATCGACCATGCGCGTCGCGGCGAAGCGGTCGCCGCGCGCGAAGGCGCCAGGCTCTACGCCGCCGGCCGGCTGCTGCGGCGCTACCGCTGGGCCGCCGCCGCCACGTCCGCGGTGTTCGTGGCCCTGGCGACCGGCCTCGGCATCGCGGCCTGGCAGGCCCACCGCGCCACGACGGAACGCGATCTCGCCCTGCGCGATGCGGCGCGCGAGGAAGCGCTGCGCTACCAGCTGACCGGCCTGTTCCGCAACGCCATCGCCGAGCACGGCGCCTCGGCGCCGACCGCCAAGAGCATGCTCGACCAGAGCGCGCGACGCGTGCTGAAGGAATA
>CAZZVH010000520.1:0-2365 GCA_964657365.1 uncultured Burkholderiaceae bacterium | reverse complement strand
AGGTGGGACGCGGCGCCCGGCTCACGCGCACGGTGATCGACCGCGGCTGCGCGATCCCCGACGGCATGATCATCGGCGAAGACGCAGCGATCGACAGCGCGCGCTTCGTGCGCTCGCCGAACGGCGTCACGCTCGTCACCCGCGAGATGCTCGCACGCCTGCAGCCCGGCCACGACGAATGAGGCCGTGCAGATCACCACTCGACAAGGGGAATGCCATGCGTCGCTCCGTCATCGTCTCCAGGCTCTGCCTGACGCTCGCCGTGGTCGCTGCCGGCGCATCGGCCCAGGTCGCCGAGCCGCATCGCAAGGCTGGCTGGTGGGAAATGTCCGCGCACCTGCCGGGCGGCACGACCATGACGCGTTACCTGTGCGTCGACGCCGGTTTCGATTCCCGTCATTCGATGTTGGCCACGCAGGAAGGCTGCACGCAGACGGTCGAGGCCGTCGCCGGCGGGGTCGCGTACAGGAAGACCTGCAAGGGCGAGACGACCACCGGCACCGCCATCGGCGACTTCAACGCGGCCTACAAGATCACGGAGCAGCGCGGCGCCACGCACATCCAGACCGATGCGCGTCTGGTGGGCGCCTGCCCGGCTGGCCGCAAGCCGGGCGACATGCAGATGCCCGGCGGCGCCATCGTGAACCTGAACTGAATCGGACTACGGCAACGTCGAGGTTGTTCAAGAATTCCATGAATTTCGCTGCTGTCGTGTTCCATGGCACGTCCGCGGCCTGAATCTCTGGAGAAAAAAAGCACATGCCCACGACTCCGCACGACAACCAGGTCGCCTCGGCCAACATCTCCCGGCGCATCGAGGATCTGGGCGATTGGCGAGGCGACACCCTCGCACGCGTCCGTGCCCTGATCCACGAGGCCGATCCCGGCATCGAGGAAGAATGGAAATGGATGGGCACGCCGGTCTGGTCGCACGACGGCATCGTCTGCACCGGCGAATCGTACAAACTGGTCGTGAAGCTCACGTTCGCACGAGGCGCCTCCGTCGCCGATCCCGCGAAGCTCTTCAACGCCAGCCTCGAGGGCGGCACGCGGCGCGCCATCGACATCCGCGAGGGCGAGACGATCGACGCCGCCGCCTTCGGGGAACTGATCCGCGCAGCGGTCGCGGCCAACACCGCTGCGCTCGCTCAACGCGCGGCGAAGAAGAAGAAGTGAGACGCGCGCCGCGTCAGTTGGCGGCCGGCTTCTCGGTCGCCCAGGCATCGCGCGCCACGCGCCGAACGCCGTCGGCGCCGCGCCGGTAGACGTTGATGCCGGTGCCCGTGTTGGTCACCACCGGCGTCCCGGCGGCAGGCCCATCGGTGCGTGGCGTGTCGACAGACTTGTACTGGTAGGTCTCGTAGGCCGTGTCGTGATCGACCGTGAAGTCGAGAGACGTTTTCTGCCATACGGTGCGGTAGGCGGCGAAGTACCCCGCGGCGAATTCCTTCACGGCGGCCCTGCCGATCAGCGGCTTCGAATTCGGCGGCACGTAGACGACGTCGTCGGTGACGACGGCGTCGAATTTCGCGAGATCGTTCGCGTTGATGGCGGCCACGTAGGCGACATGCGCCTGATGCGCGGCCGCATCGCGGATCGCTGCGTCGTCGGCATCCGGCCGGCCGGTGCATGCGGCCAGCACGCCGAGCAGCGACACGAGAACGAGCGAGCGCATGGATCAATTCATGATTTGCGGGCTGCCGGGAGCAGGTGGCGGAAGGTCCGTCGATTGTGAACGGCGCCGCCCCGCCCCGATGCTGGAAACTCGCACATGACCTCTCTCCGCATCGCGCTCGCCGGCCTGGTCGCTCTCGCTGTCGCCATGGGCATCGGTCGCTTCGCCTTCACGCCCATCCTGCCGATGATGTTGCACGACGGCAGCGTCGATCTGCAGCAAGCCAGCTGGCTCGCCAGCACGAACTACGTGGGCTATCTCGTCGGCGCCTTGCTGTGCACCTTCGATCCCTGGCTGCGTCGCCGGGTCGGCATGCGTGGCCAGCCCGACGGCCCCGCGCTCGTGCGCGGCGGCCTCGTCGCCACGGTGCTGCTGACGCTGGCGATGGCGCTCCCCTGGCCTGCCACCTGGCCGGCGCTGCGCTTCGCGGCCGGCGTCGTCAGCGCCTACGTGCTGGTGCAGTCGTCGGGCTGGTGCCTGGCGCAGCTCGCGGCGCGGCGCGCGGCCGCCCTCGGCGGCGTGATGTTCGCGGGGCCGGGCGCGGGCATCGTCGCCAGCGGTCTGCTGGCGAGCGCCATGGTCTCGTGGCACTGGCATGCCGGGGCGGCATGGATCGTCTTCGCACTGCTCGCGGCGCTGTTGTGCGCGGCGGTCTGGCGCGTGTTCCGGAGCAACGACACGGCCGTGCCC
>CAZZVH010000519.1:0-2368 GCA_964657365.1 uncultured Burkholderiaceae bacterium | reverse complement strand
GCTTGCGCAAGTGGTGCGTCACGGCCGGCAACGACATCGCGAGCGGCGTCGCGAGCTCGCTCACGCTGCGCGAGCCGCGCACGAGCTGCTCGACGATGCGTCTCCGGATCGGGTCGGCGAGGGCATCGAAAGCGAGGTCGAGAGAGGCCAGGGCAACCATGGTGATACTTCAACGTTTGTTATAGTTTAACGCCAACCGCAAGGAGAATGTCGTGTCCATCGACAACGCACTGGCGAGCGTCGCCGTCAAGGATCTCAAGGCGTCGAGCGCCTGGTACGAGAAGCTGTTCGGCCGCGGTGCCGATTCCGTGCCGATGCCCGGCCTCGCCGAATGGCGATTGCCGCACGGCGGCGTGCTGCAGGTGGTGCAGTTGCCCGAACGCGCCGGTGCAGGCTCGTTCACGCTGGCCGTCACGGGCATCGACGCCGAGGCGAAGCGGCTGTTCGCGCTCGGCATCGGCGACGGCAAGCCGTCCTCGAACCCGAAAGTGAAGACGATGATGTTCACCGACCCCGACGGCAACCACGTCGCCATCGCCGAGGCGCTGGACCCGTCGATCTCGCGCTAGCGCCCATTCGAGGGGCCGGCGCGGCGGCCGTATGCTCTGCGGCGGCCGCATGTCGAGAAGTGGCCCCGCCGATGACGACTCACGACGCCCATGCCTCCCTCCACGCCGGCTTTCGCTGGCACGTGCCCGAGCGCTTCAACATCGGCGAGGTCTGCTGTGCCCGCTGGGCGCGCGACACGCCCGATGCCGTCGCGATCCGCTACGAGCACGAGTCGGGTGCGGCGCGAACGCTGACGTACGGCGAGCTCGATCGCGATGCCGGTTTGCTGGCGTCGGCATTGCGCGGGCTCGGCGTCGAGCGCGGCGACAGGGTCGCCATCGTCATGCCGCAGCGCATCGAGACGGCGGTCGCGCACATGGCGATCCACCGGCTCGGCGCCGTCGCGATGCCGCTGTCGATGCTGTTCGGCCCCGACGCGCTCGAGTACCGCATCAACGACAGCGGTGCGAAGCTGGCGATCGTCGACGAGAGCGGCATCGACAACGTCCTCGCGACGCGCCCGCTCTGCCCCGGCCTGCGCACCGTCGTCGCGGTCGGCGCGGCGGAAGGCAGGGGCGACGTCGACTGGTCCTCCGCGCTCTCGGGCGCCGGGCGGCTGGCCACCCCCGTCGACACCGGCGCCGACGATCCCGCGATCCTCATCTACACCAGCGGCACCACCGGCCCGCCGAAGGGCGCGCTGTTGCCGCACCGGGCGCTGATCGGCAACCTGCCGGGCTTCGTCTGCAGCCAGAACTGGTTCCCGCAGGACGACGCCGTGTTCTGGTCGCCCGCCGACTGGGCCTGGACCGGCGGCCTCATGGACGCCTTGTTGCCGACGCTCTACTTCGGCCGCGAGATCGTCGCCTACCAGGGCCGCTTTTCGCCGGAGACGGCGTTCGCGCTGATGCAGCGCCACGCCGTCACGCACACCTTCCTGTTCCCGACCGCGCTGAAGGCGATGATGAAGGCGGTGCCCGCGCCGGGCAAGCTCTACGCGCTGCGCCTGCGCGCCATCATGAGCGCGGGCGAGGCGGTCGGCGACGCTGTCTTCGCCTGGTGCCGCGACCGGCTCGGCGTCGTGCCCAACGAGATGTTCGGCCAGACCGAGATCAACTACATCGTCGGCAACTGCGACACGCGCTGGCCGGCCCGGCCCGGCAGCATGGGCCGCGCCTATCCCGGCCACCGCATCGCCGTGCTGGACGACGCCGGCCGCGAATGCCCGCGCGGCACGCCGGGCGACGTGGCGCTGCACCGCCGCGACGTGCACGGCGAGCGCGATCCGATCTTCTTCCTCGGCTACTGGAAGCGCGACGACGCCACGCTCGCCAAGTTCACCGACGACCCCGACAACAGCTGGTGCCGCACCGGCGACACCGCGACCATGGATGCCTACGACTACCTCTGGTACCAGGGCCGCAGCGACGACGTCTTCAAGGCGGCCGGCTACCGGATCGGCCCGAGCGAGATCGAGAACTGCCTCGTCAAGCACGCCGCCGTGGCCAATGCCGCCGTGGTGCCGAAGCCGGACCGCGAACGCGGCGCCTTGGTCAAGGCCTATGTCGTGCTGGCGGCCGGCCACACGCCGTCGCGCGAGCTCGAGCGCGAGCTGCAGGCGCACGTGCGCGGCAAGCTGGCGCCTTACGAGTATCCGAAGGAGATCGAGTTCATCGACGCCCTGCCGATGACGACGACCGGCAAGGTCCAGCGGCGCGTGCTGCGCCTGCGCGAGGAAGAAAGGGCGAGGACGCGCTGAGCGTGCTCGCATGAAAAAGGGCGCCACCGGGCGCCCTTTGTTCAGAGCCTCGCCGTCGAA
>CAZZVH010000518.1:0-2381 GCA_964657365.1 uncultured Burkholderiaceae bacterium | reverse complement strand
AGCGCCAGCTCTGTCTTCGCGATCTCCAACGGCGTCCCCGTGGAGCCGCTGGTCTTGCTGCGGCCGACGGCGCCGTGCGAACTTGGAACACTCCGCGCCATCAAGGCCTCGCCCGCCGTCTGCGCTTCGACACGCGTCAAGATCGGCAGGGCGTTCCACCAGTCGACGTTCGATCCATGGCCAGCCGCATCCAGGCGGGCGTGCCAGAACGGTGACTGGTCATGCGCGTGCGCCGCGAGCTCCCCGATCTGACGACGCTGGAGCTCCGCCACCCGCTCGGGAGCCCAGCGTTCGCTCTCGCGCAGATACGCCTGCAGCGCCTCCAGCGTTGCCGCGAGCCCGAGGAGCACCGGCGGCCAGGCGACGCCGGCGACACTCGAGCGCGGCCGCGTCGGGGTCGCGCTGGCAGGAGCCGGGCTCATGCTCGTTGTCCGGTCGGCATCGGTCGGGCAACGAGGCTGCGCGGGGCGCCAGGACGCCCTGTGCGGGCCGACCCGGACCTCAGAACTTGTAGACGACGCCCACGCGGACCGCATAGGCGTTGTTCTTCACGCTCACGTCGGTGCCGTCGAACGTCTTCGATCCGAAGCCGTAGTACATCCCCTCGAGTCGAACCGCCAGCTTGGCTTCCAGGGCGTAGTCGGCACCGATTCCGCCAGCCCAGCCGACGTGCTTGGAGGCCGTTTCCGAAAAACCTCCGTTCGTCGACAGGACGTTGTGGAAATTGCCGAAGGCGAACCCGCCGGTGGCATAGAACAGGGTGTCGCCGGCGGCATAGCCGAGCTTGACCCTGGCAGAGCCGAGAGACTTCGGCTTCGACTCGATCGACGTCACGAAACCTTCACCGCCATCGATCTGCGCACCCTTGGAGCCGCCGAAAAAGCCGTAGTCGACCTCCGCACCGTAGGCGAGGTTGCCGCTTTGCAGTGTGTAGCCGGCGAACGCCGAACCCGTTCCGCTCGACTTGCCGAGAGTCTGTTCGCCCGGAGTCCGGGACAAACTGCCGTTCCACTTGGAGCGTGCGTGATCGACGCCGGCTTCGACCCCTGCGGAGAAGCCGGTCCAGTCGTGGATCGCGTCTGCGGCGAAGGCCGTCGTCCCGACGGCAGAGCCGATCCCTAGAGCGATGGCGGAAGCGAGTTTGTTCATCAATGACCTCGTGTCGATCGGCGCACCCTGTGCGTGGAGGCGGCGAGTGTAGGCAGCGGGGTGCGTTTCGTCGACACCGTGTTCGCAACCGGCTCCTCTAGCCCTCGCAACGGGTCGCGTAACGCTCCAGCATGCCGATGTCGATCTCGACACCGAGGCCGGGCGCGAGCGGCGTCGCCGCGCGGCCGTTGATGCGCGAGGCCGGCTCGACCAGGTCGTGCAGCAGATAGATGTTGGTGAGGCTCAGGCCCCAGGCCACGCTCGGGCAGGCCGCGGCGACATGCAGCAGCGCTGCGGCCGACACGCCCGACTCGCCGACCTTGCAGGCGAGATTGACCTCCATGCCGAGTTCGGCGCAGCGCAGCGCGGCGTGCACCGAGGCACGCAGGCCGCCGAGCTTGATCGGCTTGAGGCTGGCGCCGCCGGCTGCGGCACGTGCGTGATGGGCTTCGAGATCGCGGATGCCGTGGATGCCTTCGTCGCTGCAGATCGGTACCTGGGACCGGTGCGCGACCTCGGCCATGCCGTCGAGATCGTTGGCGCCGACCGGCTGCTCCAGGAAAGCGATGGTGCGCCGCTCGAGGCCGCCGGTGTAGGCCAGCGCCTGGGCCACCGTCCACGCCTGGTTCGCGTCGGCGCTGACGAGGCAGGCGCTGCCGAGCACCTCGGCGATGGCGCGCGTGCGCTCCGCATCGGCTCCCGGCTCGCCGCCGACCTTGACCTTGAAGACGCGGAAGCCGGACGCGCGCCGCTCCTTCGCCTCGGCCACGTCGGTCGCGGCGTCGCCGCTGCCGAGCATCCACTGCACGTCGAAGGTGGTCGCGGTGGGCGGCGAGGCGCGCAGCAGCTCGACCACCGGGCGGCTGGTGGCGCGGCCGACGGCGTCGAGCCATGCCGTCTCGATCGCCGACTTGACCGAGAGATTGCCGTAGAGCGCCAGGTCCATGCGCCGCTGCGCCGCGTCGAGTTGCGCCATCGGTGCCTGCGCCAGCAGAGGCGCCAGGCGCTGCGCGGCGGCGACCATGCCGGCGAGCGTTTCGCCGGTCATGGTCGGCGCGCTCGCGGCCTCGCCCCAGCCCTCGCTGCCGTCGCTGGCCTCGATGCGGACCAGCAGGTTCTCGGTCTCCGCGATGACGGAGCCGGCCATGACCATCGGCCGGCGCAGCGGCAGGCGCAGCGCGTAGAGGCGCACGCGCTCGATGCGCAGCTCGGCGGGGCAGTCGAGCGGTGCC
>CAZZVH010000517.1:0-2383 GCA_964657365.1 uncultured Burkholderiaceae bacterium | reverse complement strand
CGACGGTCCTGACCTTGTTGGTGCCGCGCGAGGCCGGGTTGCTGCGGCCCTTCTCGGCGAACGCCATCAGGCCGTCGCGATCGATCGGCCGAAGGTGCGCCTTGACGGTGGTGGGTTGTGCGGCTTCCGCGACGTCGGACATGGTGTCTCCTTTTTTCGGGATCGTTCTGCGTCAGGCGGCCATCGCCAGCTTCGGCTTCGAGCCGGAGAACGGCAACCCGGTCTCGATCGGCAGTGCCGGGTCGCGCGACCATTCGTTCCAGGAGCCGAAGTACATGCGGACGTCCTCGAAGCCGGCCTGCTTCAACGCCAGATAGGTGTTGGACGCACGTGCGCCCTTGAAGCAGTACAGGTAGATGGTGTCGTCGGTCGAGATGCCCGCCGTGGCGGCTTCGGCCTTCACCTCGTCGGGCGATTTGATCATCGGCCCCTGCGCCGAAGGCTTCATGAAGCGGTACCACTCGATCCACTTCGCACCCGGGATGCGGCCCTTGCGCGGCGCGAAATCCTTGCCGTAGGGCGACGAGCTGTCGCCGATCCATTCATCGATGTCGCGTACGTCGAGCAGGACGGTGTCGGTGCCCAGGGCGGCCAGCATGTCGTCCTGCGTCAGCATCACGTCGGCCATGCTCAGGTCGGTGGGGAAGGTGGCGGCCACGGGAGCCGCCGCTTCCGTCGACGCGGCGAGGCCCGCCGCCTTCCAGGCCGAATAACCGCCGTTGAGGACCTTGATCTTCGGGTAGCCGAGCCAGCTCAGAAGGTAGTAGCCGCGGCACGACTGGCCGTAGCCGCTGTTCAGTGCGTCTTCGTAGAACACCGCGGTCTCCGCGCCCGAAAGGCCGGCAGCGCCGAGGTGCTTCGCGAAGGTGTCCTTCAGCTCGCCGAGGCCTTCGGCGCTCGAGGTGGCGAGGAAGGTGAAGACTTCCCGGACGTTGACCGCGCCGGGAATGTGGCCGGCGGCATAGGTGTCTGCATCGCGCGTGTCGATGAGGACGACCTTGTCGGTCTTCATCATGGCGTCGAGTTCGGCGGGGGAAACGAGAACGGCAGTGCTCATGCGAAGGCTCCTTGTGGGCTTGGGGACCCGGCTCCTATCGCAACGCCCGTGCCACGCGATCGCTCGCCAAGTGCACCGGGCGTCGGATGCATCGGAAGCGCGCTCTCAGGGTTTGTAGCTTGACCGAATGTCGACAATTTGTTGATCATTCGTGATGGTCTTGAAACCGTGGTTGCAAGCCTGCGCTGCCGTCGCAGCTGTCTCGTGCATTGGCCCGCTCCTCGCGCAAGGGGCGCCCCCGCCGAAGATCTACAGCTGCATCGACAGCCATGGCCACCACTACAAGTCGGATCGGCTCAACCCGGAATGCCTCGACAAGGACCAGCAGGAACTCAACCCGGACGGATCGCCGAAGCAGGTCGTGCCGCGAACCAGGACGGCCGATGAGCAGACTGCGGAAGACGAGCAGCGGAACAAGCTCGAACGCGAACGCAAGGCGAAGTTGCAGCAGCAGCGCACCGACACCAATCTCCTGAACCGCTTTCCCGACAAGGCGGCGCACGACAAGGCGCGCCGCACCGCGCTCGAGGACCAGCAGGCATCGGTCAACAATTTGAAGCAGCGCAAGGTCCTGCTCGAGATCGACAGGAAGAAGCTGGCCGAGGAGGCCGAGTTCTATGTCGGCAAGACGTTGCCCGCCAGGCTGAAGAACGCGATCGACGCCAACGACGCCGCGCTGGCCGCGGTCGATGCCTCGATCGCCAACCAGCAGCAGGAGATCGAGCGCATCAACCGGCTGTTCGACGAGGAGCTGGCGCACCTTCGGCAGCTCTGGGCCAGGCAGGCCCAGCCGGCCGCGCCCTCCGCGCAGGACAAGCCGACGGCGCCTGCCCGGCCCGACCGGCGCTAGCTGCCGATCTTGTCGAGCCGGTAGCTGAACTGCCGCGCCGTCAGGCCGAGCGATTGCGCCGCGCGCGACCGGTTGCCGCCATGGCGAGCCAGGGCCTGCTGCAACTCGAGCGGCGAATGCGAGCGCAGCTCGCGGTACTCGCGCACCAGCGGCGGAACGTCGCTGCGCGACGAGGCTGCGGCCGGCGCGATCACGCCGGCTCCCTGCATCGCCTCCGGGGCGCCCGGCAGGAAGCGCTCGATCTCGGACTTCGAGATGAGCGTCTCGTCGGTCAGCAGCACCAGCCGCTCGATCACGTTGGCGAGCTCGCGGATGTTGCCTGGCCACGGATACGCCTCGAGCGCGTCGACGGCGGCCTGCGACAGGTTGACGTTGCGCTGGTTCGCCTGGTTGATGCGGTTGAGCACGTGCAGCGCCAGCGGCCGGATGTCTTCGCGCCGCTCGGCCAGCGACGGCAGGCGGATCGGCACCACGTT
>CAZZVH010000516.1:0-2384 GCA_964657365.1 uncultured Burkholderiaceae bacterium | reverse complement strand
CCACGAGGTCTTCGACCGCTGCCGCCTCGACCGCTTCGCCTCGGGCGGCAACGCAGGCCGCGGCGAGGATGAATGCGAGCGACGTCTTGAGCATGACCTGGAGGCTTGAGCACAGTGGAACCGACAGCGAGTTTGCGTCAGCAGGAGAAGGGCGGAAGCCGGAGGGATTTGACCGCTCACGACGACACCAGCATCTCGCGCTGGAAGTCGATGACAGGACCTTCGCCGATCGCGGCACGCATTGCTTTCCAGGGTTCCGGCTCCGCGTCGATCTCGGCGATGAGCGAACGCGGCACGCGCATCGCCTTCTCGACCTGGCTGTCGGCCGGCCGCATCCAGGCGAGCACGAAGTCGTCGGCACCCGCCTCGACAAGGCGAAGCTCCCGTTGCCCGGGGACCGGCGTCTCGCTGCCGTGGCGCAGCGCCATCACCTTGGCCAGCTCGAGCGTGCGGTCGTCGATGCCGGCTTGCCTGGCGATGAGCTTTTCCACCAGCGCGGGCCAGCCGAAGACGGCGCGCGGCTCGACGCCCACGCCCAGCTTCGCGGCCTCGGGCGAAGCGCCCTTGCCGAGTCCCTCTTCGAAGGTTTCCGCCGTCCTGGCGGCGCACGACTGCCACTGGCCGCGCTTGGCCACCGGCCAGACGCCGATGTAGAGGCCCTGGCGCAGCTCCATGTACGTGAACTCCGGATCGACCCGGAACTCGGTGGCGCAGCTCGGGCACGGCTGGCGCTGGAACGTGCCGGCGACGATCGCATCGCGCAGGTCGGGGCGGCGATCGGCGTTGACGCTGAACACCAGCTTGAAATCGACGGCAGTCGCGCAGGCCGGACAGTGGACTGTTTCAGTATGAAAGACCGACATCGCTGGCCTCCTCGTTCGTTCGTCAGAGCTTCTGCAGCCACTCGCGGGCCGGGTGCTTGGGCCCGAGCTTCTTCGACTTGTAGCCGGCGTACAGCTCGGCGAACCATTCGGCCGGAGCGCGGAACTGGTAGCCGGTGAGCGCCTGCTTCCGCGCCGAGGCGGCGTAGCTCACCCATTCGCGCGGATACGCCTCGTGGTAGATCCGCGATCCGATCGCGATCGCCTCGGCGTCGCCCTGCCGCTCCCAGATGCCGTCGGATGTCGCGAGCGTGTGCCAGTCGTCGAACGCCTTGTAGGCCTTCCAGTCGTCCGAGCCGGCCACCACGGTCGCCGGCCGGGCCGGCTTCTGGTTGAGCAGCTTGTCGAGCACGTACTTCCTGTCCTCCGGCTTCGTATAGAACGTGTTGGTGCCGGCGACCTGCTTGGCGATGTGCGGCCCCGCGACATCGGCGATCGCCTGCACGTCCGAGCCGTGGCTCTGCCAGGCGCCATGGTCGGCGCGGCTGCCGTTGCGCTGCATGTACGTGTGCGCGTCGTCGACGCCGTGGCCCACCTCGTGCAATGCGGTGAAGCTGGTGTATTCGCCGTCGCCGTTGACGGGCAGGCAATCCTTCTCGACGTCGGCTGGCAGCTGCTTCACCATCGCGCCGCTGCCGTCCTTGGCCGTCATTTCGGGCCCGAGCTGCTGCGTGAAGGCGCCCGGGCGGCCGCTGAGCGTGACGGTGGTGTCGGTGCTCCAGGCACCACTGCCGCCGGTCGAATCGGTGTGCGTGATCTTGCTGATGCTGCCGTTGGCCTTCACGTCCTTGGGCACCATCGCCAGCGTCTTGCACAGGCCCTTCATGTTGTTGGCCTCGAACGGCGCGGCGGAGCGGGACGTGTCGGGCACCATGGTCACGCCGAAGCGCCCGGTGGCGAGCGCGGCGATCATCCGCGGGTCGGTCGTCTGCGGCGACTGCACCAAGTCGTCGACCTCCTTCTCGCCGCCGTTGGCCGTCATCTTCGCCGACAGTGCGGCGATCTTCGGGTCGCCCGGGTTGGTGGTGGCGCGGGTCATCAGCTCGGCCTTGTCGATGCCGACCTCGACCTTCTTCAAGGCGGCCATCGCCTCGCCGAAGCTGAACGCGTCGGCCAGCTTCTTCGCTTCCGCGAGCGCCGCGTCGAGCGGCTTCTTCGCCTTCGCGTCGGTGATGGTGCCGACGTGCGTCGCGGCCGCCGCGGCGGCGGCATCGAACCTGCCGCGTTCGACGTCGGCCTTCGCTGCTGCTGCGGCCAGGTCGGCGGCGCTGCGCAATGCGCCGATCGCCTCGACGCCCGACTGCGCTTTCAGCTTCGCCCTCGCGTCGGCCAGGGCCTTCGCCACCGGGTCGATCAAGCCCTTCAGCACGGCCGCCCGCGGCAGCGACTGCAACGCCTTCAGACGCGCCTCGACGCCGGGCAGGTCCTTGGCGAACTGCCGTTGTGCGACCTGGATCGTCCTGGCCTGCGTCAACGCCTGGGCCGCGTTGTGGTAGGCGCGGC
>CAZZVH010000515.1:0-2392 GCA_964657365.1 uncultured Burkholderiaceae bacterium | reverse complement strand
GCTGGATCGAGTCGACGATGATGGCGTGCGGCAGGCCGTCCTTGCAGAAGCTCACGGCTTCCTCGATCGAGCCGACGAAATCGACCAGCATGCTCATGTTGCGCAGCGCGTCGCGGATCAGCACGCGCACCTCGCGCCGCGACGCGACGACGAGGATGTGGCTGCCGGCGAGCGCCTTCGAGTTGCCCGACTGCGTCGAGACGTCGTCGACCTCGGTGGCGGCGAGGCCTTCCATCTCGTCGCCCGCGGTCTTCGGGAATTCGAGCACCAGCGTCGTGATGCCGGCGACATCCTTGCGTTCGATCACGAGGCCCATCGTCCAGGCGGTCTGTTCGATCAGGCGCCAGCTCACCGAGTCGAGCCGGGGCATCACTTCGGCGGTGACGGTTTCGTCGGACCGATCGGCCGGGCGGTGCGCGAAGCGGCACGTGACGCGCGCGTGCACCGGCCAGGTCTTGAAATCCACCGTGAAATCGATCTGGGCATGGGCATTGGCCAGGGCCCAGTCGAGCGTCGTGTTGAGCAGGCTGAACAGCAGCGAGCCGTCGACGATGACGCGCGCCGACTTCAGATTCGGCTGCAGGACGATGCCGCGCGACTGGGTTTCGCGGGTGCGCAGCGCCAGCACGCTCTTCAGCACCTCCTCGAGCTGCAGGACCTCGTGCGATTGCCGCACCCGGCCCGAGGCGAAGCGCGTCAGCTGCTGCCCGATCATGCCGACCTGGCGCGCCTGCTCGACCTCGTCGCGCAACGCCCGGAGGCCGGCGCGATCGATCTTGCCGGTGGCGGTGAGCACGTGGATGCGCTCGAGCGCAGCGGTGAGCGGGGCGGCGATCTCGGCTCCCACCTGCGACACCAGCTCGTGCCAGCGTTCGTCGTCGTCCGAAGCGGCCTGGGCGGCATGGTGGCGGGCGGCGGCGGCGGTGCGGGAGCCTTCGGACATGGGGACGAGTCGGGTGACGTTGTTCACTTGCAATCGGTTCTGTGGGCGCGGACGAAGGCCGCCGGGACGGGCTCGGGCCCGGGTTCGCCGGGAAGTGTCAGGGCGCGTCGGGGCCGGCGCCAGTAGCCAGCCGGGCGACGCGGACGAGCGGTCACGAAAAGTGGCGGAGAGTGACAACTTGTTCACTAAAACGCCGTTTCGGCGGCCGCGGCTGCGCACTATTTCACGGGTCGGCGCACGCGCCGGACGGCGCCGAAGCGGTCAGACGACCCCTGCGGCCCGCAGTTCCGCCGCCGCCGCGGCGTCGATCCCGAACTCGGCCAGCACCGCGGCGGTGTCGGCGCCGAGCAGCGGCGGGGCGCGTCGGTACGTGACGGGCGTCCGGCTCAGCTTCATCGGACTGGCGACGACGCGGATCGCGCCGGCCAGCGGGTGCGCGAGCTCGACCGTCATGTCGCGCGAGCGCACCTGCGGGTCCGCGAAGACGTCGGCCAGGTCGTTGATCGGCCCGGACGGAACCTTGGCTGCCTCCAGGGCGGCGAGCCAGTCGGCGCGGGTGCGCTGCTTCAGCCGTGCCGCCAGCATCGGCACCAGCACCGCACGGTGCCGCACCCGGTCGGCGTTGCGGGCGAAGCGCGGGTCGGACGCGAGTTCGGGGCACCCCGCCACCGCGCAGAACCTGCCGAACTGGCCGTCGTTGCCGACGGCCAGGATCAGGTGGCCGTCGGCGACCTCGAACACCTGGTAGGGGACGATGTTCTGGTGCGCGTTGCCGGCTCGTTGCGGGGCGATGCCGGTGGTCAGGTAGCCGGCGCCGAGATTGGCCAGCATCGCGACCTGCGTGTCGAGCAGCGCCACGTCGATCGCCTGGCCTTCGCCGGTCGCGTCGCGGTGGCGCAGGGCGGCGAGGATGGCGGTGGTGGCGTACATCCCCGTGAACAGGTCGGCGACGGCGACGCCGACCTTCTGAGGGCCGCCGCCCGGCGCGTCGTCGGCGATCTCGGCCCGCGACGGCCCGGTCACGCTCATCAGGCCGCCCATCCCCTGCACGGCGTAGTCGTAGCCGGCGCGCTCCCGGTACGGGCCGGTCTGGCCGAAGCCGGTGATCGAGCAATAGATCAAGCGGGGCTGGATCGCCAGCAGGCTGGCGGCATCGAGCCCGTGGCGCGCCATGTCGCCGACCTTGAAGTTCTCGACCAGCACGTCGCTTTGCAGCGCCATCCGGCGCACGAGCGCCGCGCCCTGGGCCGAAGCGATGTCGATCGTGATCGAGCGCTTGTTGCGATTGGTGCCGAGGTAGTAGGCGGCTTCGGCGGTGTCGTCGCCGTGCTCGTCCTTCAGGAAAGGCGGCCCCCAGCCGCGCGTGTCGTCGCCGCCGGGATGGTCGGCGCTCGCCGGCCGCTCGACCTTGATCACGTCGGCGCCGAGATCGCCGAGCACCTGGCTGCA
>CAZZVH010000514.1:0-2393 GCA_964657365.1 uncultured Burkholderiaceae bacterium | reverse complement strand
CGGGCGAATAGCCGCGCCGGCGCATCTCCGGGATGCCGGCCGAGCCGATCGCCGAGCAGGTGGCCGGGCTCGATCCGGCCATCGCCGCGAAGAGGGCGCAGGCGAACACGTTGGCGATGCCGAGGCCGCCAGGCACGCGCCCGAGCCAGGCGTGCAGCGCCGCGTAGAGATCCTGGCCGGCCCGCGATCGGCCGATCGCCGCGCCCTTCAGGATGAACAACGGGATCGACAGCAGCGTGATGCTGGCCATCTCCTCGTAGACGTTCTGCGTGATCGTGTCGAGCGAGGCGGCCGGCATGAAGATCGCCATGAAGACGACGGCGACGCTGCCGAGCGCGAAGGCGATCGGCGCACCGGACAGCATGAACAGCAGCGTGACGCCCGCGAACAGCAGGCCGAGCCAGAGCATCGACATCAGCGGGGCGCTTCCCCTGGCAACGCGGCGGAGAGCCGCAGCCGGTTGCAGCTCGCGGCGAGATGCACCAGAAGCTGGACGGCCAGCAGCGTCATGCCGAGCGACATCAGCAGGTAGGGAATCCAGAGCGGCGGCGACCACGATGACGCCGTCGTCTGCCCTTCGGACCAGGCTTCGTGCAGGAGCGTCCACGACTTCCACGCGAACAGCGTGCAGAAGGCGAGGCAGAGCAGATCGACGAAGGCGCGGCGCGCCGCATCGGCCCGGCGCGACAGCAGCGTCGCCACGGCCTCGATGCCGACGTGGCCGCGGATCGACTGCACGAACGCACCCGAGAGGAAGGTGGCGCCGACGAGCAGGAACACGGCCGTCTCGTCCTGCCAGTCGGTCGACGACTTGAAGAGGTAGCGCGTGACCACGCTCGACGTCAGCACCAGCGAGGCGGCCAGCAGCGCGAGCATGCCGAACGCCACCAGGATGCGGTTGGCGAAGGCGAGCGCGTGGGCCAGCGGCAGGAGCACGCGCGGCGTGGCCGGGTCGATGCCGCCCGCAGGATTGACCGTGGCCGAGCGCGGCGGCAGGCGCGCGCCCGACGCCATGCCGACGGCCGGTTCGCTCACGCGAGCAGCTTCTGCGCGGCCTTCAGCAATGCGGCCGCCGTCTCGCTGCGATCGCCGTAGTCTTTCCAGGCCGTGTCGCGGGCGATCGCCTGCCACTTGCGCACGGTGGGCTCGTCGAGATCGAAGACCTTGGCGCCGGCCTTGGCGTAGACGTCGGCGGCGATCTTGTCGTCGGCCTTTGCAGCCTCGTAGGCAAATTTTTCCTGCTCGGCGCCGGCCGCCATCAGGACGTCTTGCTGCGCCTTCGGCAGCTTCGCGAAAACGTCTTTCGACATCATCAGCGGCTCGAACATGAACCAGTAGGCCTTGTTGCGGCCGCTGGTGAGGCTCTTGGCGATCTCCTCGAGCTTGAACGAGATGAAGCTGGTCGACGATGTCATGGCCGCGTCCATCGCGCCGGTCTGCATGGCCGCGTAGATCTCGTTCGAGGGCAGCGAGATCACCGAGGCGCCCGCGGCCTTGAGCATCAGGTCCATCTCGCGGCTGCCGCCGCGCACCTTCAGGCCCTTGGCGTCTTCCGGAGCGACCAGCGGCGTGGCGCGGCTGGCGACGCCACCGGCCTGCCAGATCCAGCTCAGCAGGACGATGCCCTTCTCGTCGAGCATCTTCGCCAGGATGCGGCCGACCTCGCTCGTCTTCCAGGCGGCGCCCACTTCATAGCTCGGCACCAGCGCCGGCATCAGGCCGATGTTGCATTCGGCGACCTCGCCGCCGGCGTAGGGCATCGGATAGAGGCTGATGTCGAGCGCGCCCTTGCGCATCGCCGAGAACTGCGCGTTGGTCTTCATCAGCGAAGAGCCCGGGTAGACCGCGGCCTTCATCGCGCCGTTGCTGCGCTTCTCGATGTCGGCGGCGAAGCGCCGGCAGAGACGGTCCCGGAAATCGCCTTCGGTGGCGGTGCCGCCCGGAAACTGGTGCGAAATCTTCAGGGTGCCCTCCTGCGCGCCCGCGATGCCGGCCAGGGGCAGCAGCCCGAGGGCGGCAGCCTTGCCCACCCATTCGCGTCTCGTCATCGACATCGTCGTCTCCCGTGTCTGCAACCAACATTCTGCGATGCCGGGCAGGGCTCGGCCATTGGGGTGTCGCCGGGGTCGGCAGGCCGCCGCTTCTGGCAGGCACGCAGGATGCTGGCCGGGGTTTTCACCCTGGAGTTCGACATGACGAAACGAATCACATGGCCCTTGGGCATCGCCGTGGCCACCGCTGCGCTGGTGCTGGGCGGCTGCAACAAGACGGCCCCCGCCGACACCACGCCCCCGATGACCACGCCGATGTCCCCCGCATCGTCGTCCAGCATGGGAACCTCGACGCCGATGGACAGCGCCAGCGCGCCGATGAGCGCGCCGAGCGACGCGATG
>CAZZVH010000513.1:0-2437 GCA_964657365.1 uncultured Burkholderiaceae bacterium | reverse complement strand
AGGCCGTAGGTGATCTCGCCGGTGATCGGCTTGCAGTCGATGCCGCCCACCTGCTGGAAGTAGGTGAACTGCGTCACCTCCATGCCGTTCAGCCAGACCTCCCAGCCGAGGCCCCAGGCGCCGAGCGTCGGGTTCTCCCAGTCGTCTTCCACGAAGCGCACGTCGTTCGACTTCAGGTCGAAGCCGAGCGCCTCTAGCGAACCGAGATAGAGATCGAGGATGTCGGCCGGGGCCGGCTTGAGCACCACCTGGTACTGGTAGTAGTGCTGCAGCCGGTTCGGGTTCTGGCCGTAGCGGCCGTCCTTCGGGCGGCGGCTCGGCTGCACGTAGGCGGCCTTCCACGGCTCGGGGCCGATCGCGCGCAGGAAGGTGGCGGTGTGGCTCGTGCCCGCCCCCACTTCCATGTCGTACGGCTGCAGCAAGGCGCAGCCCTGCGCCGACCAGTAGTCGTGCAGCCGAAGGATGATGTCCTGGAAAGAAAGCATCGCGATGCGACGATTTTAGAGGCGCGTTCCCGCGCCCCGTCGACGACGCCTGCGCTGCGCCACGGCCCAGGCGATCGGCAGCAGGCCGAGCACGAGCAGCGGCCAGAGATCGAAGCGCCCTGCCCACCACGCGAACGGCGTCGTGCCGGTGCGGCCCTGGACCCGGGTCTCGAGCGTGCCGCGCTGGAACGGCGGCAAGGCCGCGACGACGACGCCGCGGTGGTCGATCACCGCCGTCATGCCGGTGTTGGTCGCGCGCACCATCGGCCGCTGCAGCTCGAGCGTGCGCATCCGCGAGATCTCCAGGTGCTGCGGCACAGCGATGGTGTCGCCGAACCAGCCGATGTTGCTGATGTTGGCGAGGATCGTCGGCGCCGACGCCTCGGGCACGAAGCGCGCCGCCAGCTCCTCGCCGAACAGGTCCTCGTAGCAGATGTTCGGCGCCACGCGCTCGCCCTTCACCACGAACGAGGGCGCCGTCTCCGGCCCGCGGTTGAAGTCGCCGAGCGGGATGTCCATCAGCCGCGTGAACCAGTGGAAGCCCGTCGGCACGAACTCGCCGAACGGCACCAGGTGGTGCTTGTCGTAGCGGTAGAAGCCGTCGGGCAGCGCCGCCGTGGCTGCCGAGATGCCGGCGGCCGAGTTGGTGTAGCCGATGTCTTCGTTGCCGAGCGGCAGGCCGAGGATGGCGGCGCGGCCGGGCGCGCGGAAGTGATCGAGCACCTCGTGCCACCAGGCCGGATCGAGCTGGCTCGGCAGCATCGGGATGACGGTCTCCGGGCCGATGACCAGATCTCCCCGCGCGCTTTCCAGCTGCGCCCGTGTCTGCTCGAGCGCCGCGACCGAGAAGGTCTCGTCGAACTTCTCGTCCTGCGGGACGTTGCCCTGGAGCAGCGCGAGGCCGAGCGTCCCGGTGGGCGAGGTGAAGTCGACGCTGCCGGCCACCGCGCCGAGCACCACGACGGCGAGCACGGCGATGCTCGGCGCGAACCAGCCGCGCACGGTGTCGAGCCGGCTGAAGCCGAAGGCCGCGCCGACGCCTGCGCCGAGCGCGCCGACGCCGTACACGCCGATCCACGGCGCGAACCCGCCGAGCGGCGAATCGACCTGCGCGTAGCCGCTGGCCAGCCACGGGAATCCGGTGAAGATCACGCCCCGCGCCAGCTCCGACAGCAGCCAGGCGCCGGCGAAGACGGCGCAGGCCGCGGGCAGGCCCGTGGTCTTGTCGCGATGGCCGGCGACGAACGCCATCGCCGCGGCCAGATAGAGCGAGACGAAACTCGCCAGCGCAAAGACCGCCAGCGCCGCCAGCCAGGCCGCCAGGCCGCCGTAGCGGTGCATGCTGACGAACAGCCACCACGTGCCGGCGCACATCCAGGCGCAGCCATAGACGTAGCCCAGCCATGCGGCACGGCCGGGCGTGGCCTGCGCGACACGCCAGGCGAGCAACGCAGCCGCCGCCAGCGGCGCCGGCCAGAAGCCGGTGTGGACGAAGGCGAACGTCTGCGCCGCGCCGGCCGCGGCGACGAGCGCGAGCTCGACGGCGAACGGCCAGCGGCGCACCGGGCTCAAATGGCGCCCGACTCCGGCGCTTCCTCGGTGACGCGGATCACCTTGAACCAGCGGACGGCGCCGCCGCGGGCCAGCATCACCGTGAACTGCAGGCCGGCCAGCCGCACCGATTCGCCGCGGCGCGGCACGCGGCCCAGTTCCTGGGCGACGACGCCGCCGATGGTCTCGAACTCGTCGGTCGGCAAGTGCGCGTCGAAGTGGCTGTTGACCGCCGCGACCGGCGCGTCGCCCGCGACGCGCTGGCTGCCGTCGGCCAGCGTGTAGATGCCGCTCTCGCCGTCCTTGTCGTCGAATTCGTCCTCGATCTCGCCGACGATCTCCTCGAGCACGTCCTCGATCGTCAGCAGGCCGGCGGTGGTGCCGAACTCGTCGATGACGAT
>CAZZVH010000512.1:0-2440 GCA_964657365.1 uncultured Burkholderiaceae bacterium | reverse complement strand
ACGACCCGATCGTCCTGCACGACGGTGAAGACGTTCCACTGCACGCCCCGCTGCCATTGAAGCGACGCGCCCGCCTTCGCCTCGAACGTCAACGGCGCGTCGGGCCGCGACGAGAACAGCAGGCTGCCATCATGGCGTCTCGCGATGGCGACCAGTTCCGATTCGGTGTCACCGGGATCCGTCGAAGGCGGCGCAGCATGCGACGGGAGCGCAGTCGCGAGATCGCGGTCGGCGAGAAGCAGGCCGGTCTGCGCCAGGCTGTCGTCGAGCACTTCATCGACTTCATGCAAGGTGAGAAAGTAGCCCGCGACGCCGACGACCAGCGCGCCGACCGCCAGCCCTCCCAGGATCCATGTCATCAGTTGCCGGTTGATCGACGGCGCGCTCATTCGACCACCTTGTAGCCGACGCCCCGGACGTTCCGTATCGCATCGCCACCGAGCTTTCGGCGCAGGTTGTGCAGATGAACCTCGAGTGCGTTGCTGCCGATCTCCTCGCCCCATCCGTAGACCGATTCCTCGAGCTTCTCGCGGGAGATCACGGCACCGGGGCGGCGCAGCAGAGCCTCGAGGATCGAGAACTCCTTCGCGGTCAGCGCAACGTCCCTTCCGTCCTGCGTCACCAGGCGGCTCAGCGGGTCCAGCGTCAGCGCACCTGCCGACAGCACGTTCGAGATCGAGTCCGTCTGCCTGCGCATCAACGCCCGCACGCGCGCGATCAGCTCGTCCAGATCGAAAGGCTTGAGCAGGTAGTCGTCGGCGCCGGCGTTCAGCCCCTCCACGCGGTCGCGGACCGTGTCCCGGGCGCTCGTGATGAGAACGGGCACCCGGTTCCGGCCTGCGCGCAGCGCGTGCAGCAGGCTCAGACCGTCCAGGCGCGGCAGGCCGATGTCGAGAATCACGCAGTCGTAGACCTTGTTGTCGATCGCTGCCTGGCCGAGCTTGCCGTCGGTGACCCAATCGGCCACGAAGCCCGCCTGCAACAGGCCGTGCCGGACGGCACGGCCGATCATCAGATCGTCCTCAACGAGAAGGAGACGCATGGGGTGCCCGCGAAGATCGGCGACGATGTGCTTGGCGATCCCGACCGGTCCCGTTCACGGTAGCACGGGCCGCCGCTCCGCGAAGCATCGCTCGAAGCGTTCCGTCTCCCATGTCGCCAGGCGCTCGGCCTCGCTCGCGATCTTGGCGTAGCCCAGCGACGGATGCTCTGCCTTCAGCCGGATCGCGACGTCCGACTGGAACGCCGCCTTCAGGCTCTCGCGCCAGACCAGCCACGTCGGGATCGGCCCCCAGTGCCCGTCGAAGAAGTCGTACTCGGTGAAGGCGGTCGTCACGCCGTCGATCGCTTCGATGACCACGAACCCGTCGCTGGCGGTCAGCTTGTCGCCAGTGCGGAGCTTGTAGCGATAGACGGCACGCGCCGGCGTCTTCTCGACGCGGTTGGACATCTCGTAGCGGATGTCCGGCATCAGGAAGATCGGCGGGCGCTGCAACCAGGCCGTATCGAAACGCATGGGTGCCGGCGGCCACGCTTCCTGCCGTTCGCTGCCCGGCACGACGTGCACGTCGATGGTCCCGGGGAAGAGATCCTTGTAGTGATCGATGTCGTCGAGGACCGTTTCCACGTCGCCCAGCGCCGCATGGATCGTCTGGCGCTGGACCATGCCGACGTAGCGTTCGCTGCCCGCCGTCCTGATGCAGGTGATCGACACCGGACCCGCGTCGTCCGGCGCGACTTCGGCGACGCGTGATCGCCAACGCTCCAGGACTCGCGTCAGATAGCCCGTGTAAATGCTGTCGATGCCGTCGAGTCCGTCCGCCACTCCGGCCGCCGAGACCCGGAACCCTGCGACCGAAGCCGCGGCTAACACCGACGCCGCGACGACCGCGCGGAGGATCAAGCGAGCCGGATGTCCGGCTGCGCGGCGCGCGGCGATGGAACGGGGCCTTTCGCGTCGAGGTAGTCGACGTAGTTCATCGGCCGGCTGACTGGCAGCAGGCGGCGGAGCGTGCGGTCGATGGCGCGACGCGTCGACGCACGGTGCCAGTCGGCCGGATGGATCGCGAGTCGCGTGTCGGCGGGCGGGCGATGCGATTGCAGCCATGCGTGGGCGGCAGTGACACGGCTCTCGACCGCATTGAGCGAGCCGAAGCCGATCAGCCGGCGCGCGTGCAGCGCAGCGCCGACGCGGATGCCGCCGAGCTCCTCGAGATAGGCGAAGCCGGCCCGGCTCACCGCCTCGGCCGCGGCCGGCGACAGCAGCCATGCCGGGGGCACGAAGCCGTGGACCCTGTCGGCGAGCCCGCAGCGCTGGAGGATGGCGCGGGCCGCATCGAGCCGTGCCTGGCAGTCGGCGCCATCGCTGAGGTAGAGCTCTCCCTGCCCGCGCGCGAACCCGTGCGCCCACAACCACTGCCACGGGCCGCGAGCCACGCCG
>CAZZVH010000511.1:0-2452 GCA_964657365.1 uncultured Burkholderiaceae bacterium | reverse complement strand
CGCCGAGCGGATAGCTGCGAAAGAGCCGCGCCTTGATCTCGACGCCGTCGAAGCGAAAGCGCTGCGCCGTGAAGCGGGCGACCTCCTCGTCGGTGAGCTTGGTCCGGATCGGCACCGACTCGAGGCTGCGGCTCTCCTCGACGATGCGCTTGAAGCGTTTCCGGTCCCGGGCCTCGATCGGGATGACCTTGGCGAGCGCATCGATCGTCGCGTCGAGGTCGGCGACCTTGGCCGGCGCGATCTCGAGCGTGTAGGCGGAGTAGTTGTTGGCCAGCACGACGCCGTTGCGGTCGAGGATCAGGCCCCGGTTCGGCGTGATCGGCACTACCGCGATGCGGTTGTTCTCCGCCTGCACCGAGAGCTCGTCGTGCTTGCCGATCTGGAGGTAGCTCAGGCGGGCGAGCAGCAGGCCGAACGCGAGCAGCACCGACAGCGCCGCCGCGACGACGCGCAGGCGGAAGCGCGAGAGGTCCTGCTCGGTGTTGCGGAGTTCGGTCATAGCGGACGGTTCTCGTCGGGGTCGGGCGCGCGGCGTTGCGGTGCGAGCAGCAACCATGTCGCCACGGGCCAGAGCAGAGCCTGGAACAGCGGCGCCAGGATCAGCTCCCAGCCCGGAAACATGCCGCCGGCGATCATGCGCACGACCATCGACACCGCCTGGGCGGCCAGGAACAGCGGCAGGATCTGGACCGCCTGCGACGGCACCGTGAACCACAGCAGCCGACGGTGCACGGTCACCGCGAAGAAGCTGAGCAGCGTGTAGGCGAGCGCGTGCTGGCCGAGCACGGCGCCGCTGTGCACATCCATCAGCAGGCCGAACGCGAAGGCGACGCCGACGCCGACCCGGCGCGACTGGTGGACGTTCCAGAACACCAGCACCAGCGCGAGGAAGTCCGGCATCGCCGGAACCCGCCCGAGCGGCACGATGTTGAACAGGAACGCGGTGATGAGGCTCGCCCAGACGAACAGCGGGTTGACCGGCATCAGCAGCTGGTCGGAAGCGCGCGGCATGATCACTTGCGCACCGCCTTCTTCGCGGCCGGTCTGTTCGATGCCGGCTTGCCGGGCGCCGGCTCGGATGCAGCCGCCTCCGGCCGCGGCGGCAGCTGCACGCCGGTGGGCTCCAGGATCAGCACGTGGCGAACGCCGTCGGGTACGGCCGCGGGCGTGAGGACGATGCGGGCGAAGCCGGAATCGACCTTGCGGTCCACCGCGGCGACCTTCGCGACCAGCAGGCCGGGCGGATAGACGCCGTCGACGCCCGAGGTGGTCAGCACGTCGCCGACCTGCACGTCGGCGTTGCCGGCCATGAAGCGCATCTCGAGCTGGCTGCCGCTGGCCGCGTTGGAGCCGAACACGGCGCTGCGCGCGCCGCTGCGCCGGTTCAGGACGGGGATCGCGGCATCGCGGTCGGTCAGCAGCGTGACCTCGGACGACTGCAGGTAGATGCGCGTGACCTGGCCGAGCACGCCGGACTCGTTGACCACAGGCGATCCGAGCACGACATTGTTGGTGAGGCCGCGGTCGACGATGACCTTGCGCGAGTAGGGATCGGCCGCTTCGTACAGCAGCTCCGCGGCCTGGGCCCGGACGTTCAGCGACGGCCGCAGCTCGAGCAGGGCGCGCAGGCGCGTGTTCTCCTGCAGCAGCTGGTCGACCCGCTGCGAGCGTTCCGATTGCTGCGCCAGCTCGCGGCGCGCCGCCTGCTCGGACGAGAGCGCACCGGACAGGCCGGCGAGATAGACGCGCCCGCCGGCCATCGCCTCCACCGGCACGAGCAGTGCACGCTGCAGCGGATAGAGCATCGTCGCGGCCATGGCGCGGATCGGCTGCGTGATGCCGAACCGCGCATCCGCCACCATCAGGAACAGGGCGAGCGCCGAGCAGAAGCAGAGCTTCGTGAGCGCCGACGGACCCTGGCGAAAGAAGGGCGGCGGCGTTCGATCGAGGGTGCCGAGCGCCATCTTGCGGATCTCGTCCTAGCGCAGTCGGCTCATTCCGATGTGAAGATGGAACCGAGGCGCTCCATGCGTTCGAGCGCCATTCCGCAGCCGCGCACGACGCAGGTCAGCGGGTCTTCGCCGACCAGCACCGGCAGGCCGGTTTCCTCGGCCAGCAGGCGATCGAGGTCGCGCAGCAGGGCGCCGCCGCCGGTGAGCATCATGCCGCGCTCGGCGATGTCGGCGCCGAGCTCCGGAGGCGTCTGCTCGAGCGCGTTCTTGACGCTGGAGACGATCTGGTTGAGCGGATCGGTGAGTGCCTCGAGGATCTCGTTGCTGGAGATCGTGAAGCTGCGCGGCACGCCTTCGGAGAGGTTGCGGCCCTTGACCTCGATCTCCTTGACCTCGGAGCCCGGGAAGGCCGAGCCGATGTTCTTCTTGATCATCTCGGCCGTCGGCTCGCCGATCAACATGCCGTAGTTGCGGCGGATGTAGTTGATGATGGCTTCGTC
>CAZZVH010000510.1:0-2464 GCA_964657365.1 uncultured Burkholderiaceae bacterium | reverse complement strand
GATCAACGCCGCCGGCATGACGATGGCGCCCGTCTTCAGGAAGGTCCGGCCGCTCACGTTCTCGCCTTTCCTGCGCAGCGCGGTGAGCCACAGGATGGTCGCGAGAGAACCGGTCACCGAGAGATTCGGCCCGAGGTCGATGCCGATCGCGACCGCGCTCTGCACGACCGGATCGACCGCCGCGCCGGCGACGACCGAGCCGGCGATCAGCCCGGCAGGCAGGTTGTTGACGAGGTTGCAGGCGAACGCCACGACGGTGCCCGCCGCGAGCGCCGCGCCGGTCGACGACGCCTGGGCCAGCGCGCGGGTGACGTCGGTCAGCAGCTGCAGCAATCCGGCGCGCTGCAGGCCCTCGACGATCACGAACAGGCTCGCCACCAGCGGCACGATCGACCACGACACCTGGCCGAGCACCGGCCAGGGCGCTTCCCGCTTGC
Source organism: uncultured Burkholderiaceae bacterium (assembly GCA_964657365.1). Lineage (GTDB taxonomy): Bacteria > Pseudomonadota > Gammaproteobacteria > Burkholderiales > Burkholderiaceae_C > Schlegelella_A. The sequence goes on along the minus strand of CAZZVH010000510.1, from coordinate 2,027 downwards.
GCCACAGGATCAGCACCGCCGTGGCTCCCGCGGCGAGCAAGGTCGGCAGGCCGAGCGCGACGCCGACAGCGGACGCCGTGAGCAGCACGACCGCCGTGACGACGATGCCGGCGGCCACCAGCCGGCCCGTGGGCGACAGCGGCGTCACGGCCGCCTCGCCATCGACAGCGCCAGCGGCGTCGAGCGGCCCGGCGAGATCACGACGCGACAGCCAGAGCAGCACCGCGCAGGTGACGCCGATCGACAGCGCCGAGGGCAGCAGGAAGCGCGCGACCCACGGCCCGAGCGCCGGCAGCTTGTCCCCGAAGACGACGAGGTTGGCCGGGTTCGAGATCGGCAGCACGAAGCTGGCGGCGTTGGCGATCAGGGCGCAGGCCAGCAGGTAGGGCAGCGGCTTCGCCTTCGCCTGGCGCGTGACCGCCAGCACCGCGGGCGTCAGCACGACGGCGGTCGCGTCGTTCGACATGAAGATCGTCACGACCGTGCCGACCGCGTAGACGAGCAGGAACAAGCGCGTCGCCGAGCCCCGGGCGCGGGCGACGCAGATGGCGGCGAGGTGATCGAACAGGCCTTCCCTCTCGGCGCTGGCCGAGAGCAGCATCATGCCGATCAGGAACAGGTAGACGTCGGTGCCCTTGGCGATCGCCGGCAGCGCGCCGGTCACCGGCACGAGCCGGGCGAGCACCAGGACCGCGGCGCCGGCGCCGGCCCAGGCCACCTCGGGCGTGCGCCAGGGGCGCAGCACGACGCCGCCCAGCGCGATCACGGCGATGGCGTAGATCCAGAAGGGCGAGGACACGGACACGGCAGGCAGTGTGCATGCCCGGGCCAAGCCGGGCCACGCCGAACCACGCCGACCCACCATCGGCCGCCTCGCTCAGCGCACGCTGACCGTCTCCCGCTTCCACGCCGGGTCCTGCCAGCGCTGGAAGGGACCGAGCATCGACGGCTCGCCGGCCTGGCGCGCGGCGGTGAGCGTGTCGAGCCGGAGCACCTCGAAGCTGCGCTTCAGGCCGCTGTCGGCACGCGACTCGCGCGCCACCAGCATCTGCGTTCCGCCGGGCACCCAGCCCGCGAATTCGGCGTAGCCCAGCCGTGGTGTCGCCGTCGATGGCGGCAGCACCTGCACCGTCCACGTCTGCGCCTGCCTGCGGAACACCCAGAGCTCGCGCCACGCCTCCATCGGCTGCACGGCGAGCGCGAGCGTGTTGCCTTCGCGATCGACCGAGGCCGAGGCGGCCCAGACCACGCCGTAGGTGCAGCGCCTGGCCAGCGGAGCGCTTGCATCGTGCGTCGCATCGACCAGGGCGACGCAGGTCTGGCCGGGCTCTCCGGCCGTGGTCACGATGCCGACGCCCCGCGACGCGGTCGGCGCCAAGCCCGGTGGCGACGCGGCCCAGCGGGACGCGCCGACCCGCATCGCGGCGTCGTTGTAGGCGGCCTGGTCGTCGTCGGCCAGCTCGGAGCGGTCGACCGCCGCGAGCTCGAGGAGCGAGCGATCGGCCGCCGCCTCGGCCGGCGCCGTCTCGCCGCGCCGCGTGCGCTGATAGGCCAGCGCGCTCCACACGCTGGCGCGGCGCATCGCGACGCGGTTGCGCACCGTGGCGGGCAGCTGCATCGCGTCGACGCGGTCGAGCACATCGGCGCGCCATGCGTCGAGACGCTGTCGGTCGGTGACCGTGATCTGCGGGTCGATGCACTCGGGCCGCGTCAGCGCCAGCGCGGCGCGAGCGCGTTGCGCCGGATCGGCCGGCATGGCGAGAACGCGGCGGAACGCCTCGCCGTCGTAGCAGAGGCGCATCGCACCGTCGATGTCGTAGCTCTTGAAGGCAACGCCGTCGTACGCCGCGACCTCGAGATGCGCGGAGAGCGCGATGTCGGCACGGCTGGGCGATGCCGGTGGCGGTCACGCTCGCTGCGGCCGCGAGCGTGTCGCTCGCGGCGAGCTGCGCGCAGGTGCGTTCGGCGATGCGGAGCAGGTCGGAGGCGCTATCCACAGTCCTCATCGTGACATGCGCCGGTACGAT
>CAZZVH010000509.1:0-2470 GCA_964657365.1 uncultured Burkholderiaceae bacterium | reverse complement strand
GCTGGATCAGGAAGGGCTCGATCACGTCCTCGATCGTGTCGCGCTCCTCGCCGATGGCCGCGGCGACGTTGTCCAGCCCGACCGGGCCGCCGTCGAAGCGGTGGATGACGGCCTCGAGCAGCTTTCGGTCCATCACGTCGAGGCCGTGCGCGTCGACGTCGAGCATCACCAGCGCGCGGTCGGCGAGCGGCTTGGTGATCTGGCCGGATCCCTTCATGTCGGCGTAGTCGCGGACGCGCCGGAGCAGCCGGTTGGCGATCCGCGGCGTGCCGCGCGAGCGGCGCGCGATCTCGAAGCCGCCGGCGTCGTCGATCGGCACCTTGAGCAGGCCGGCCGAACGGCGCACGATCGTCGCCAGCTCCTCGGCGCTGTAGAACTCGAGCCGCGCGACGATGCCGAAGCGGTCGCGCAGCGGGTTGGTCAGCATGCCGGCGCGCGTGGTGGCGCCGACCAGCGTGAACGGCTGCAGCTCCAGCTTGATCGAGCGCGCCGCCGGGCCCTCGCCGATCATGATGTCGATCTGGTAGTCCTCGAGCGCCGGATAGAGGATCTCCTCGACGATCGGCGAGAGACGGTGGATCTCGTCGATGAAGAGGACGTCGTTCTTCTCGAGGTTCGTCAGCAGCGCCGCCAGGTCCTTCGGCTTCTCGAGCACCGGGCCGGAGGTCGAACGGAGATTGACGCCCAGCTCGGCGGCGATGATGTGCGAGAGCGTCGTCTTGCCGAGCCCCGGCGGGCCGTAGAGGAGCACGTGGTCCATCGCCTCGCTGCGCATCTTCGCCGCGCCGATGAAGATCTCGAGCTGCTCGCGCGCCTTCGCCTGGCCGACGTATTCGGCGAGCCCTTTCGGCCGCAGTGCCCGCTCGATCGCCTCTTCGTTCGGCGACGCCGGCGCGGCGCTGACGACGCGTGCCGGGCCGGCCGGCCCGGGCGCGAAGTCGTCGGTCTGGATGCTCATGCGGCGATTATGGGCAGCGTAGACTGGCCGCATGAGCATTGCCCGCATCGCCAGGCCGGTGGCCGCCGCGTTGGCCGTCGCGTTGTCCGCGTTCGCGACGACGCTCGCCGGAGCCCACGAAGCCAGCCTCGGCGACATCCGGATCGTCCATCCCTACGCGACGCCGAGCCTCGCCGGCGTGCCGACCGGCGCCGCCTACCTCGTCTCGCTCGACAACGTCGGCAAGGCAGGCGATACGCTGATGCAGGCCACCACGCCGGTCTGTGCCAGCGTCGAGTTCCACACCATGAGCGTCGACGCGCAAGGCGTGATGCGGATGCGCCAGGTCGACGGCATCGCGCTGGCGCCTAAGGCCTCGGTGAAGATGAACCCCGGCATGGGCTACCACCTGATGCTGGTCGGCCTGAAGCGGCCGCTGAAGGACGGCGAGTCGTTCCCGATGACGCTCCGGTTCGAGCGCGCAGGCAAGGTCGACGTCCAGGTCGTGGTGCAGGCACCGCACGCATCGGCGGACATGGCCGGGATGCCGATGCATTGACGCGGTCCGGCGCGGCCGGTCGAGCGGCCGACCGGCTACTTTCCCAGCGCCCGCAGGGCCAGCTTGATGCCGGCCGAGACCTCGACATCCACCGGCAGCGTCTTGAGCGTCGCCGCTGCTTCCCGGTCGCTGTAGCCGAGCGCGACCAGCGCCTGCAGGATGTCGGCGTGGGCGCTCGTCGCGACGCTCGCCGGCGCGGTCACGGCGTCGGCCAGCTTGCCCTTCAGCTCGAGCAGCAGCCGCTCGGCGGTCTTCTTGCCGATGCCCGGCACCTTGACGAGCCGGCCGCTCTCCTGCAGGCTGACCGCCCGGGCGAGCTCGTCGACCGACAGCCCGGAGAGGAGCGACAACGCGGTGCGTGGGCCGACGCCCGAGATCTTGACGAGCAGCCGGAAGGTGGCGCGCTCCTCGTGGGTCAGGAAGCCGAACAGCACCTGCGCGTCCTCGCGGACCACGAAATGGGTGAGCAGCGTCACCGTCTCGCCGAGACCGGGCAGGTTGTAGAAGCTCGACATCGGCACGTCGACCTCGTAGCCGACACCGCCCACGTCGATGAGCAGCTGCGGCGGCGACTTTTCCGCGATGGTGCCGATGAGACGTCCGATCATGGCGGCCATTATCGGAGGCCCGCCCGCGCAGGCCTGCCTGCATACACTAGGCCGGACGTCGTCCTCCCCGTTTCTCCGTGATCCTCCGCCACGCCTTCATCCCGCCGGACAACGCGCGCCTCGCCAATCTCGCCGGCAGTCTCGATGCGCATCTGCGCACCATCGCCGATGCCTTCGACGTGCGGATCCAGCGCCGCAACGAGTCGTTCCGCGTCGAGGGCGCGAAGGCCAATGCCGAGCGCGCGGTGGCGCTGCTGCAGCAGCTCTACGGGCTGGCGCTGCGGCCGATCGGCGACGAGGAGCTCGAGCTGGCGATCCTCGAGTCGATGTCGGACGACGGGACGCGCAGCGAGCCGCGGGACAGCG
>CAZZVH010000508.1:0-2474 GCA_964657365.1 uncultured Burkholderiaceae bacterium | reverse complement strand
GGACGATGCGCGTCGTCCTGCGCCGGTCGTCGCCGTCGCGTGTGACGGCTGCGACAGGCCGCGCGACCCGGACATGCGGCGCGATCACGCCGAAGGGAACGCTCAGCAGAAGCGCCAGCCCGATCAACGTCAGCCCGGGGTCGTAGGCTCCGAGAATCACCAGCTGGGCTTCGGCCAGCCAGGCATACGCGCCCGAGTAGGTGATCGCGGCGTAGACCGCGTAGGCCATGGCAGCCAGAAAACAGGCGAGCAGCGCGCCACTGCGCCACGACACCTTCGCGGCAGGCACGTGCTACCCCAGGTGATGCACGACCCACCAGGCGACGACGATCAGGCCGAGCAGGATGGCCACCGGACCGATGTGCTCCATCGGAAAGTTGTTGACCGTGTGCCGGGCCGCCACGCGGCCCTTGCCGTAGGAAGCCAGCAGGCCGCCGGTCACGCCGTTGACCCGTCGTCCGAAGCCGAACACGGCAACGCCGCCGACGATCAGCGCGACGCCGTAGATCCAGTAGGCGTCACGCGCCTGGATGTCGAAACCCAGGCGCGGCAGAAGGAGATTGGCGGCCAGGGCCAGCCCCAGCGGAATCATGACGGCCCACCAGCCGTGGCCTCGATAGAAGAACATGTGCGAAGAGCGTGACGCGCCCGGGGTCAGGGAGATCACATGCTAGATGAGATCGACATCGGCTGACCGGGCGCGACGCCTTCGCCCGCCCCGGGCGCAGGGCGTTTTCCTCAAGCCGGCCGGGCAGCTCCCAGCCATGCCGCGAGATCCGACTTCAGCTGCGTGAGGTCGGCTTCCCGCGTGTACATCATGTGGCCTGCGTCGTAGTAGAAATGCTGCACGCGCGCCAGGACGTCGGCCGGCGCGTCGAGCTGGGCCAGCGACCAGTCGCTGGCGCTGTACGGCGTGCCGAGGTCGTAGCGGCCGCTGGCGACGAACACGCGCAGATGGGCATTGCGCCTCAGCGCCCGCGCGAGGTCGGGGCTGGTGCAGGCGAAGCTGTTGCCCTTGTCCTCGCCGCGGCTCCAGTTCCAGGCCTTGTGCGTGTCGTACGACAGCACCTCGTAGCGCTGCTCCGTGGCCATGCCGAGCTGCTCGCCGAAGTAGGCCATGGCCGCCATCGTGTACGGCGGCGCGATCGCCTCGATGCCGGGGTCGAACTCCATCGCGTCGCCGCGGCTGGCCGCCTGGGGCGCGGTCGAGCGCGCCTCGAGCCTGCCGACGACGCGGCCCTGCGCGCGCATGGCCTCGACGAAGTAGGTGCCGTCGCCGATGCGCAGGTTCTTCTCCTCGACCAGCGCCTGCGGCAGGCCGGTGAGCTCGGCGATGCGGCGGGCGATCCTGCCGCGACGCTTGCCGTCGAGCCGGCTGCCTGCCTGCAGAGCGGCCACGTAGTCTTCGTCGACGAAGGCTTCGGCGGCGGCGCGTGCCTCGGCCGGCGACTTCGCGTGCGGGCCTTTCAGCAGGCCGTGGTATTGCGAGACGTTGGCGAAGGCGGGAAGGAAGAGCGAGTACGGCAGGTCGTTGGCGGGTGCGAAGACGATGCTCTGCAGGTCCATCGCGCACGAGACCAGGATGAGACCGGTGAGCGAGACACCCATGCTCTGCAGCTTGTCGGCCATCGCCGCGCCGCGCGTCGTGCCGTAGCTCTCGCCGGCAAGGTAGACGGGCGAGCCCCAGCGCTTGTGGCGCGACAGCCAGACCCGCATGACCTCGGTCAGCGCGGCGACGTCGCCGTCGACGGAGAGCATCTTCTTGCGCGCCTCGGCGCTGGCGCAGATCGACCAGCCGGTATGCGGAGGGTCGATGAAGACGAGATCGAAGTGCTCGAACCAGGTGTGCGGGTTGTCGGCCACGGCGTACGGCCCGTGCGGCATGCTGCCGTCGTCGGGCGTGACCACGCGCTTGGGCCCGAGTGCGCCGAGATGAAGCCAGACGGAAGCCGAGCCCGGCCCGCCGTTGAAGGCGAAGCAGACGCCGCGCGACGGCGCATCGGCGCCGGTCAGGACGTAGCTCGTCGCCATGACGGCGGCCTGCGCCTCGCCGAGCGCACCGTCGAAACCCTCGCCGACGACGGGCAGGAATTCGGCCCGGACCGCGTAGTCGAGCGGCTTGCCGCCGAGGCGGATCGAGCCGGCGCTCTCGCTGGCCGACTGCGCCAGCAGCTTGTCGACGCGCTCGCGCAGCTTCTTGTCGGAGTCCTTGGCGTCTGTCGCCGCGGTGTCTGAGGGGGAGTCGGTCATCGGTGCTGTGTCGGTCAGGCGGGATGATGCAGGATCGATCCCGCGCCGACAACCCCGCTTTTCCTCGGCGCACCGACGGCGTCGCGTAGCGGGGGTTAAGCTTCCGCCCGTCATGCCCCGCTCCCGTCCTGAACGCCTGCCGATCGCCGTTGCAGGTTTTCTCTCGGTTCTGCTGTTGAGCGGTTGCGGGCTCGCCGTGCTGGACCCGCGCGGGCCTATCGCCC
>CAZZVH010000507.1:0-2476 GCA_964657365.1 uncultured Burkholderiaceae bacterium | reverse complement strand
AGATCGATCACGGCGAGCACGACGCGTTCCGTTTTCGCTCCGCTCCGGATCGCCAGATAGCGACCCGACGGCGACAGGCTGGCGCCGCTGATGTCAGGATGCTTGAAGAACGAGAGCGCAGGCAAGGGCATGGCCGCCGGTTCCGCGGCGGCCGCGCTGAACGTCGCCGACAAGGCGCACATGGCGACGATTCGGGACAGTCGACGAATGATCACGAAGACGCTCACAAGCTCACTCCTCTTCGGTCGATGACCCGTCGCGCCTTGCCCACCAGCGTGCGCTCAAGCGAATCCGGCAGGCCGATCGTGACCGCGGTCGTGATGCCGATCATGGTCTTGATCCGCTGGCACAGCCAGCCGGCGAGCTCGTCGCGGTTCGCATTCGCGTGCGTCGGCAGCACCTCGCAGCGCACTTCCACCGCATCGAGATGGCCGTCGCGCGTGACGACCAGCTGGTACTGCCCCGAGAGCTGGCCGTGCCCGAGCACGATCTCCTCGATCTGGGTCGGGAAGAGATTGACGCCGCGGATGATCAGCATGTCGTCGCTGCGGCCGACGATCTTTCCCATGCGGCGCATGGCGCGCGCGGTGGGCGGCAGCAGGCGCGTCAGGTCGCGCGTGCGGTAGCGGATCACCGGCACCGCCTCCTTGGTCATCGTCGTGATGACGAGCTCGCCCTCCTCGCCGTCGGGCAGGACGCGGCCGGTCTCGGGATCGATGATCTCGGGATAGAAATGGTCTTCCCAGACGACGGGACCGTCCTTGGTCTCGACGCACTCGCTCGCGACGCCCGGGCCCATGACTTCGGAAAGACCGTAGATGTCGACCGCGTCGATGCCGGCGTTGCTCTCGATCTCGTGGCGCATCGCCTCGGTCCAGGGCTCGGCGCCGAAGATGCCGAGCTCGAGACTGGTCGAGCGCGGGTCGATGCCCTGGCGCACCAGCTCCTCGATCAGGACCTGCATGTACGACGGCGTGACCATGATGATGTTCGGCTTCAGGTCGGTGATCAGCTGGACCTGCTTCTTCGTCTGCCCGCCCGACATCGGGATCACCGTGCAACCGGCGCGCTCGGCACCGTAGTGCGCGCCGAGACCGCCGGTGAACAGGCCGTAGCCGTAGGCGATATGGACCATGTCGCCCGGCCGGCCGCCAGCGGCGCGGATCGATCGTGCGACCAGGTTCGCCCACTGGTCGATGTCGTTGAGCGTGTAGCCGACGACGGTCGGCTTGCCGGTCGTGCCCGACGAGGCGTGCAGGCGCGCGATGCGCTCGCGGGGCACCGCGAACATCCCGAACGGGTAGTTGTCGCGCAGGTCGGCCTTCACCGTGAACGGGAACTGCGCGAGGTCGGCCAGGGACGCGAGGTCGTCGGGGTGGACGCCCTTCGCGTCGAAGGCCCGCCGGTAGTGCGCGACGTTGTCGTACGCATGGCGCAGGCTCCAGCGCAGTCGCTGCAACTGCAGCGCCTGGAGCTCGTCGCGGCTGGCCCGCTCGATCGGCTCGAGCTCGCCCGGCAGCGGGCGTTTCGCCGTCATGGCGCCGGCACCGCCGCGGACGGTGGCAAGACCGTCCTGCCCACGAGCGCGTGCGAACGGCCGCGCATGAGGGCGATGCGAACGCCCGCCTGGTTGGTGACGACGATGTCGTAGACACCGGTCCGGCCGGCACGCGACACCTCGACGGCATCGGCGGTGAGAACGTCGCCGAGATGGGCCGGCGCCAGGAAGTCGACCGTCAGGCCGGCGGCCACCGTCACCGCGTTGCGTGCATTGCAGGCGAAGGCGAACGCCGAATCGGCCAGCGTCGTGATAAATCCGCCGTGGCACATGTCGAAGCCGTTGAGCATGTCGTCGCGCACGGTCATCGTCAGCGTCGACGTGCCGGCACCGATCGCGGCGAGCCGCATGCCGAGACCCCGCGACGCCCGGTCGGCGGCGAACATGTGCCGGCCGACCGCCGCGGCCGTGACGGCGGGGTCGTCCTGATCGACGCCGGACGCGGCCTGAGCGGAAACCGGACGGCTCATCGTTCAGCGGTCCGAGAACACGGCCGGCCGCTTGGCCATGAAGGCGGCGACGCCTTCGAGGTAGTCGGGCGAGCTGCCGAGATCGCGTTGCAGCATGCCTTCATGGCTGACGGCGGCGCCGAAGTCGAGACCTTGCGAGGCGTCGATCGAGAGGCGCGCGGCGACCAGGGCCCGTGTCGGCATGGCCACCAGCCGCGCCGCCAGCGCGGCGACCTCGGCGTCGAAGGCGTCGTCGGCGACGCATTTCCAGATCAGGCCGATGCGGGCCGCGTCGTCGGCCGGCAGCTTGTCGCCGAGCATCGCCAGCGCCAGCGCGTGGGCGCGGCCGACCAGCCGCGGCAGCAGCCAGGAGCCGCCGCAGTCGGGGATCAGGCCGATCTTGACGAAGGCCTGGATGAAGCTCGCGGAACGTGCCGCGACGACGAGGTCGCAACAAAGAGCCAGATTC
>CAZZVH010000506.1:0-2490 GCA_964657365.1 uncultured Burkholderiaceae bacterium | reverse complement strand
CAGCGCTGGATCGGCTCAGGCCGCGGCCGTGCCGGCGCGGTGGCCGGTCACCTCGTCGCCGGCATCGCGCGGCAGCCGCACCACGTCGACCAGCGCGAGCAGCGCCACGGCGGCGACCAGGCTGAGGGCGATCCGGAAATCGAGCACGCCGGCCTGGCCGACGCTGCCGGTGAAGCGCTCGGCGCCGCTCAGCGCGATCGCCCCGAAGGCGATCCCGAGGCCGGCGCTCAACTGCTGGAACATGCTGAAGAGCGTGGTCGCGCCGCTCGCCTGGGCCGGCGTGGTGTCGCAGAAGGCGAGCGTGTTGAACGAGGTGAACTGGAGCGAGCGGCAGACGCCGCCGAACACCATCACCGCGACCATGACCGGCAGCGGCGTCGCCGGCGACAGCGCGACGCAGGCGACGAAGCCGAGGGCGACCAGGCTGCCGTTGAGCAGCAGCGTCGAGCGCAGGCCGAGCCGCCGCATCACCGCGCTGGTGGCCGGCTTGATGCCGAGATTGCCGCCGAACAGCGCGAGCATCATGAAGCCCGACTGGACCATGCTGAAGCCGAACGCCAGCTGGAACATCAGCGGCAGCAGGAACGGCGCGCTGCCGATGGCGATGCGGAAGGCGGTGCCGCCGACCACCGAGACGCGGAAGGTCGGCACCGAGAGGGGCGACAGGTCGACCAGCGGGTGCGCCGCCCGCCGCAGGTGGAACAACGCATAGCCGAGCGAGACACCGCCGACCGCGGCACAGCCCGCCACCACGTCCCACGGCACCGGCGAGTGGCTGGTGAGATCGAGCCCGTACATCAGCGTGGCGAGGCCGAGCCCGCTGGTGACGAAGCCGATCCAGTCGAACGGGCGGCGGGTCGTCGGTGCCGGCGCGATCCAGCGCAGCGCCAGGACGATGGCGATCGCGCCGAGCGGCACGTTGAGGAAGAAGATCCAGTGCCAGCTCCAGGTGCTGGCGATCCAGCCGCCGAGCGGCGGGCCCAGCACCGGCGCCGCCAGCCCCGGCCAGGTGATGGTGGCGATGGCGCGGACCATGCCGCTCTTCGGCGTGTTGCGCAGCACCACGAGACGTCCGACCGGCACCATCAGTGCGCCGCCGATGCCCTGGACGATCCGCGCCAGGACGAAGCCGGTCAGGCCGGTGGCGAAGCCGCAGGCGATCGAGGCCAGCGTGAAGACCAGGATCGCGCCGGCGAAGACCGGGCGCGGCCCCAGGCGGTCGGCGACCCAGCCGCTCACGGGGATGAACACCGCGAGGGCCAGCAGGTAGGCGCTGATGCCGATCGAGAGCGCCACCGGCAGCACGCCGAAGCTTTTCGCCATCGCCGGCACCGCGGTCGTGATGACGGTGGCGTCGAGGTTCTCCATGAAGAACGCCGCGGCGACCAGGAAGGCCACCGGAGGCCCGCGATGCGGCGGTGACGCGGGCGTCGATCCGGAGGTCGGCGATGCCGCAGGCGACGAAGCCGCAGGCGGGTTGGCGGCAGTGCGGCGCATCGCCGTCATTGTCGAGGCCTTGCCGGCTGCGGGTGGCGCGACCCGGGAGCCGCCATGGCCCGTGAAACGGTTTAACGTCGGCGCGAATCCACACTCGCCGCCGAGCCGCCGCCATGACCCAGACCGTTCAGCACATGCCCGACAGGCAGCGCTTCGAAGTCCACGCCGAGGGCGCGTTGGCCGAGCTCGAGTACCGGACGGACGGCGCGGTGATGACGATCCTGCACACGGAAGTGCCCGAGCCGCTGGGTGGCCGCGGCATCGCGGGTTCGCTGGTCGCGGCCGCGCTCGACGAGGCGCGAGCCCGCGGCTGGAAGGTCGATCCGGCCTGCCCCTACGCCGCTACCTGGATGGAGCGCCATCCCGAATCGTTGTCGTTGCGCGTCTGAGCGCCGCCGGCCGGCGCCCTGCGGCGCGGCGGCGGCACCGCCCTCACTTGCCTTCGGCGTAGGCCAGGCGCATCGCCGAATGGGCCTTCAGCCGCTCGGCTGCGCCCGGAACCTTCAGCTTCACGTCCCGCCTGGCGCGGTGGACGTTGTCGCGAAGGACATGCAATCTCGTTCTCTTCTTCTGTGCCTGGGTGACCATCGGATCTCCTTGATGAAGGGGCGGAGGCTACAGCACGCCCGGTCGACCCCTCCGGCGAGATCCGAAAGGCTTCGGGCCGACGTCAGTGCGGCGTCGGCGACGCCGACGGCGTGAAACGCAGCGTGTGCACCGCGACGCCCGGCAGCAGCGGCGTGGCGCGGCCGGCGACCCAGTCGGCATGGCCGGCCAGGAAATCGCCGCTGAGCGGGTGCCCGCTCTGGCCGCCCGGCATGTCGAAGACGCCGCTGGCTTCGCGGCCCGGCGCGACGGCGAAGCGCTCCGACGGACCGAAGTCGGGTGCGCCGACGCGCGGCATGTGGCTGTCGCCGGGCAGCATGTCGGCCGGCGCCGCCAGCCAGCGCATGCCGAGCGGCAGCGCCGAGGCCAGCGGGTGGGCGATGCGCG
>CAZZVH010000505.1:0-2499 GCA_964657365.1 uncultured Burkholderiaceae bacterium | reverse complement strand
CCGCCGTGCATCTTGACGATGCCGTACGACAGCGACAGGCCGAGGCCGGTGCCCTTGCCGACCGGCTTGGTCGTGAAGAACGGGTCGAAGATGCGCTTGAGGTCGGCCGGCGCGATGCCGCAGCCGTTGTCGGCGACCTCGATGCAGACGTTGGCATCGACGCGCGACGTGCGCAGCACGATGCGCCCGCGCTCGGCGCCGATCGCGTGCGCCGCGTTGACGAGCAGGTTCATGAACACCTGGTTCAGCTCGTTGGGCAGGCATTCGATCGCCGGCAGCGCGCCGTACTCCTTGACGACCTCGGCCTTGTACTTGATCTCGTTGGCGACGATGTTGAGCGTCGAATCGAGGCCGACGTGAAGGTCGACGGTCTCCCATTCGCGCCGGTGGTCGACGTGCGAGAAGTCCTTCAGGTCCTGGACGATCTTGCGCACCCGCTTCAGCCCGTCGCGCGACTCCGACATCAACGCCGGGATGTCCTCGTGCAGGTAGTCAAGCTCGATCTCCTCTCGCAGTGTCGCGAGCCTGCGTGCCTCGGCGGAACCGGCCAGCGAGAGCTCGCTTTCGCGGTACGCCTGGAGCATCAGGAACAGCCGCGCCAGGTAGTCCTCGAGCGTGCCGAAGTTGGAGAAGACGAAGCCGATGGGATTGTTGATCTCGTGGGCGACGCCGGCCGCGAGCTGGCCGATCGAGGCGAGCTTCTCCGACTGGACGATCTGTTCCTGGTTGGTCGCGAGCCGGACGCGCATCTGCTCGAAGGCGTCGGCCAGTTCGCCCACTTCGTCGTGGCCGCCGGTTCCGGAGATCGGCGTGGCGGCGTCTCCGGAGCCGAGCCGCTCCGCTGCCGCGGCGAGGCCCTGCAGCGGCGTCGTGATGCGGCGCGCGTTGTAGACGCTGCCCAGGCCGAAGGCGACGAACGCCAGCAGCGTCGTCACCAGGAGGGCGAACTGCATGTCGCGCGGGGTGCGCAGCACCTCGTCGACAGGCACCGAGAAGACCGCCAGGACCTCGGCCTTGCGGTCCGCGGTTTCCGTTCCCGGAAGCACCAGCGGCATCGCGTGCACGCCGATGCGTTGCGCGCCGAGCCGGGTCTCATCCATGCCCGGTTGCGCCGCTGCCTTGTCCGCATCGTCGGGCCAGGACCGGCTCGCGATCTCGGCGGCGGCCGCCGACGGCAGCCGGCTGAAATCGGCGGACCAGGGCGCATAGGGGCCGCTGCGCGACAGCACGGTCAGGTCGGTGCCGGAGAGCTTGTGCACGTCGTCGGCGATCGTGGCGGGCAGCGGGAAGCACATCACCACCCAACCGACCAGCAACGGCGCCTTGAGTGGCACCAGCACCATCTGCCGGGCGACGCTGCCGATCACCGCGATCCGCGTCGCGCCGCCGTTGCGAGCGGCTTCCGGCGCGAGGCGTGCGACGCCGACCGCCGCCATCGCCACCTTCCAGGTCGAGCCTTCGGCGAGCGCGATCGGCTCGAAGTCGGTGCCGAGCAGGGCGACCTCGCTGGCGCCGATGCGGTCGCCGTGGTTGGCGAGCACCGAGGCGATGGTGTCGTGGTCGTTCGACTGCACGGCGGAGCGGAAGCCGTAGTCGGCGGCGAGCAGGCGCGCGCCCTCGACGAGCCGCTGCGAGCGCCAGTCGAGCAGCCGCTGCAACGCGCTTTCGCCCATCTCGAGCTGCTGCGGCAAGGCCTTGCGCGCGTGGCGCTGCATGCTCGCGTCGATGACCAGGAAGCTGGCCAGCTGGACGACCAGGAGCAGGCCGAGCGAGCCGAGGACGAAGCGCCGGCCGAGCGAGCGGCCGATCCAGCGAACGACCGGGCGATGCGGGTGGCGCAGCCAGGACACGGTGCGCCGCAGGGCGTCGCTGCCGGCGGGAGCAGGCGGCGGGGTGTCGACAGCGGCGTCGAGTCGCATGACGAGCGGCGCGTCCATGGTCAGGCGGTGGCCGCGATCGGGAAGGCCTGCATCCGCGATTCGACCTGCGCGAACAGCTTGCGCATCTCGGCCGGCGACATCCCGACCCGCTGCCAGGCCCCGAGCGACAGCGGCGGCACGAGCTCGTCCGACGACATCGAACAGCCCAGCGCATAGCTGATGTTGTCGGCCACGTGCAGCACGTCGTGCAGGCCGTGCGCGACGCCGGGGAGCGGGTCGTGGTGGCCGGCGACCGCCTCGACGACGATCGGTGCGAGACGCCAGTGCGCGGCGATCATCGCGCCGACCTGCGCGTGGTCGAGCCCGAGCAGCTCGCGCTCGGCCTCGATCGGCATCTCGTCGCGATCGGACACGCGCGCGAGCACCGCCGAGAACTCGGCCGGGAAATACGCCGCCAGCGCGATCCGGCCGATGTCGTGGACCAGGCCCACCACGTAGGCGGTGCCGACATCGACGTCGCGGCTGGTCGCGAGCGCCTCGGCCGACAGCGCGGTCGCGACCGCATGCCGCCACGCGCCCGAAACATCGAACCCCGGGCAATCGCCGCGCTGGACGCCGG
>CAZZVH010000504.1:0-2517 GCA_964657365.1 uncultured Burkholderiaceae bacterium | reverse complement strand
TGGCCTTCGGCCGGGCTTGTCGTCCAGGGTAGGTCGAGGGCGGCCTGCACGGCGGCTAGGTCGTGGCGCAGGCTGGCGGCGAACTCCGCCAGCGGCGTGCTGGCTGCGTCGGCGAGCACTGCGGCCAAGCTCTCCTGGCTCTTGCGGCGCAGCAGCAGGTTTAGGCGCTTCGCGATCGCGATGCCGTTTGCGAGTTCGGGAGCCTGTTCCAGGAGAGCCGAGACGAATGCCTGCTCAGCCTCGGGCAGCATAGCGGGGTCGGCCATGAGGATGCGTGCCACGTGCCGGCTGGACGGCACTTGTCCGCTGGCTACGCCGGGGGCAACCTTCGGGTCGGCTTTGCGCCGCTGGCCTGCCCAATTCCTAACGGTGCCATACCGGCCGGCAAAGCCGAGACGGACGAGTTCGCGCCAGAGCAGGGCGGCGTTGTGGCAGCCCTCCGCCCAACGTCGTTCAAGGTGGTCGCGGTAGGGGGCAAGAACACCCGCTCGCGGCGGTTTGCGCCAGAGCGGGGCGCCGCCGGTTTGGAGCCAACAGCGGATTGTCTTGCGGTCGGCGGCAAGCCGGGCGGCAATGCGCGAGATGGAACCGCCGGCCGCATACAGCCGTGCGGCTTCCTCGTAGCGCGCCTGTCGCCGGGCCTGGGAGGCTTGGCTGCGCCGGACAGCCGCGGTCGGCTTGGGATTGTCCGGTGCTGGCGCGGCCACGGTCGGTATGGGCTCTTGTTCGCCGACCTGCTTGGTGGCACGCCGGACCGTGGCGTGCTGGCGGTTGACCGCGGCGCGGACGGCATCGCCGAGGTTGCGCAGCAGGTGCCAGCGGTCTGTTACCTGAACCGCATCCGGTGCGCCTTGGCGCACACCGTCCGCATAGGCGCCGGCCCGGTCGCGTGCGACGATCTCGACGCCTGGGTGCCGGCGGAGCCAGTCGGCCAGGGTTTCGGCTTGCCGGTCGGGCAGGAGATCGACCACCGTGTTACGCTCCAGGTCGACCAAGACGGTCCCGAAGCGGCGACCACGGCGCCAAGCCCAGTCATCGACCGCGAGGACGCGCGGGGTGGGCGGAGGCTCGTTGTCGTTGCCGACCTCGCGTGTCATCCGCAGCAGCGTGTCCGCGCTGATCGGCATGGCCAGGCGCTCGGCCAGGCGCTTGCCTGCCTCGCCGCCCAGCGCCAGCCCGAGGTGGCCTTGCAGGTCGCCCAGCCGCTCGGTCCGGCGTGCGGCGGCAGGTGCGGTGCCGGACAGGCGTTCGGCAAAGGTCTGCCGAGAGCAGGCCAAGTTCAGGCAGCGAAACCGCCGCGCGTGGACGTGCAACGTTACAGGCCGACCCTGCCAAGGCAGATCAGACAGCAGGCGGCGATACCGACTATGGAGACGTTCCGACACCACCCCGCAATCCGGACAAGGAGCTGAGGTCTGACGAGGACTGGTCACGATGGTGATGTGGTCGGGGCTCGGCAGAACTTGGTCAGCCATCAGGCCGGCCGGGATCAAAGGCAGCAGGTGTTTGGACAAGAAAGACCCTCAAAAAAGACGAGTCTTCCTATGTGCTCATCCAACCCCGAAACGACAGCACGGGAAGTGCGGGAGATCCTTAATCTTGGCCGAATGTGAGCGCTGAAATCTCCCCACGTTTTTTTGTGTCAGTCGCGTCCGTAACCGCGGGGCGGTTTGATCTCGGCGAGGTCGCTGAGGTCGAGTTCGACGATGGCATTGAGCGCTTCGGCGGTGGCGGTGGCGCTGAGGCTTTCGGGTAGCGTGTCGCACCAAGCGGCGTAGTCCGCTTGCAAGGCGAGCAACTCGGCGACGGCGTCGTGCCAGCGTTGCGGTCTGCTGCGGCGATCGGCTGGCCGGCGATAGCGGATGGCCGGTGTCGCCTGGAGCGCTTGGCGGCGGGCGCGATAATTGGCCTGCTGCTCGGCGTTGGTGGGCGCCGGCGCAGTGTCCGGCTTGCGGTCAATTGGCATCCTGGCCTCCGTTACGTTACGCTGCTCAGGCGATCTCGGCGGTGACGCCGGCATCGCGAGGCGGCCTGCCGCGGCGCTTTGGAAGCGAGGCGACCGGAGGCGGATGGATGAGGGCTTTGGAGCGGATGTGCTCTGGCACGAGATCGGCGTGGTGCGATCGATGAACTTCAGTTCGGCCAAAGCGAGGATCCGGTTGCGGTCGAGCGAGGGCTGGAACGCGAAGTCGAAGCCGGCGAGCGTCTTGATGTTGGAGAGCCGGGCCATCACCAGCGATGTCTTTATGCGGCTGCTCTCCCGCAGCGTGAACTCCTCGGCGAGCATCGCGTCGATTGCCTCGAGCGCGCTGACCTCGCCGCGTTCGAGTTGGCGCACGATGACGTCGACGATCTCCAGCGCCCTGGGCATACGCAGGCCGACAAGGGTGGCCTTGATGCGGTCGACGACGGAGGGCATGAGCTCGGCCCGAGCGCTCATCATGCGCGGCCTTTCACGGCAAGCACCTTGCCCAGCGCATCGTAGAAGTCGAGCGAGCGGCGCGCGACGACATCGCC
>CAZZVH010000503.1:0-2529 GCA_964657365.1 uncultured Burkholderiaceae bacterium | reverse complement strand
ACCGGCGGCCCGAACAGGCGCTGCGCCTCGCCCGCATCGTTGAGCAGCGCCGTCTCCGCCTCGCGTCCGGTGATCGTCGCGGCGACGCCGAGCCGGGACGCCAGGCCCTCCGCCAGCGCGCGCACCGAGAGCGTCTCGGGGCCGGTGCAGTTCAGCGGTGTCGACGGCGTCGTGCAGTGGCGCAGGCAGCGCAGCACCTGGGCGTTCGCATCGCCCTGCCAGATGACGTTGACGTGTCCCATCGTCACGTCGACAGGATCGCCGCGGTGCAGCTTCGAGGCGATGTCGAACAGGACGCCGTAGCGCATGTCGATCGCATAGTTGAGGCGGACGATGCGGCCCGGCGTGCCGTGGCGCGCCGAGAAGTATTCGAACATGCGCTCGCGGCCGAGACACGACTGCGCGTAGTCGCCGACCGGGCCAAGCCCGCTCGCCTCGGTGGGCGGGGCGGCGCCGACGCGCGTCAGCGGATAGACGTTGCCGGTCGAGAAGACGACGATGCGCGACGCCTTGAAGCGTTCGGCGACGACGCTCGGCACCCACGTGTTCATCGCCCACGTGAGCGGCGTGTTGCCGCTGGCGCCGAACTTGTGGCCGGCCGCGAAGACGACATTCGGCGCGTCGGGCAAGGCCTCGATGGCGGCGCGATCCAGGAGGTCGCAGGCGATCGTTTCGATGCCCCAGGCCTCGAGCCGCTCGCGGATCCCGGGCTCGCTGAAGCGGGCGACGCCGACGACGCGCCGCGTCGGGGATGCGTTCTTCGCCAGACGCGCCAGGGTCGGCCCCATCTTGCCGGCGACGCCGAGGATGATCAGGTCGCCGTCGACGTGGGCCATGTCGGCGACCAGGGCGGGCGTCGGTTCGGCGAGGAAGGCTTCGAGCGCGGCGACGGAGTCGAACCGGCGGGGGAAGCTCTGTGGCAATGGGGCGTTCGGCATGTCTCGATCCAGTCTAGTGGATCGCGTTGGACGCTGGTCCGGCGCGACATCTTGTAGGAGCGCGCCGCCACATGCGCTTCGACGCGTTTCCACGTTCGTTGTCGTCATTCCGGTTGGGTATGGTCGGGGATCGCATCGCCGAGGTCGCGCGTGCGTCCACCGTCACGTCACCCATCACAACAACGATCCTAGGAAACGCCATGGCCAGCAGCAAGAAATCCACCACAGGCAAGAACGCGAAGATGGGCAAGACGCCCGTCGACGCGGCGCATTCGGCGGTCGAGCCGAGCCTGCACCAGCAGGGCAACACCGCGCACGAGACGCAGCGCTACGGCGAGGTGGTGCCGATGCCGCACGGGCTGCCCGAGAAGGTGGCGGCGCAGAGCGTCTTCGTCCTGAACCAGGCGCTGGCCAACACCATCACCTTGCGCGACATGTACAAGAAGCATCACTGGCAAGTGGTCGGACCGACGTTCGATCAGCTGCACCTGATGTACGACAAGCACTTCGAGGCGCAGGTCGAGCTCGTCGACATGCTCGCGGAGCGGATCCAGATCCTCGGCGGCATTTCGCTGGCGATGGCCGCCGACATCGCCGAGGAGACCAAGATCCCGCGCCTTCCGCGCGGCCGTGAGCCCGCCGCGATCCAGTTGTCGCGTCTCATCGACGCCCACACCCTGATCATCAAGGACGCGCGCCTCCACGCCAAGAAGGCCGAAGACGCCGGCGATTCGGGCACCAACGACCTGCTGGTGAGCAACGTGCTGCGCACCAACGAACTCCAGGTCTGGTTCCTCTCGGAGCACCTGGTCGCTGCATCGCCGGTCTGACGAGGTTGCGGCGCCGTCGCTCGAAGCGAAGGCGCCGCCTTGGAACCACGGCGCGGGCCGGCACAGGGCCGGCCCTGACCCACGTCAGGAGTTCGCGGTATTCGAGACGACGATCTCGATCCGGCGATTCTGCTGGCGGCCCGCCTCGGTCGCGTTGGTCGCGACCGGGTTGCTCTTGCCGAAGCCCCGCGCGGTGACACGGTCGGGGCCGATGCCACGGTCCATCAAGGCGCTCTTGACGCTGGATGCTCGTTGCTCGGACAGGGTCTGGTTCAGCGTGTCGGAGCCGACGCTGTCGGTGTAGCCCTCGACCTGCACCGTGCGGTCCGGGTTCTCCTTCAAGAACTGCGCCAGCTGGTCGATGGTGTGCCCGGCGCCCGGATTGAGCGTGGCACGGCCGGTGTCGAACAGGACGTCGCCTAGCGTCAGCACCAGGCCGCGCTGGGTCTGCTGCGCATTCATCGCCAGCAACTGGCTCTGCAGCGCGGCGGCACGGTCGGCGGACTGCGCCGCCTGCTGCCGCGCCGCGTCGGCGGCCATGGCCTGGTCGGCGGCCATCCGCCGGGCCTGTTGCGCCTGCGCCTGCTCGGCGTCTGCGCGGCTGCGCTGGGTGTCGGCTTCCTGCGTCCGTGCATCGAGAAGGATGCGGTCGCGCTGGGCGCCATTGGTGGTGATGGCCTGCTCGGCGGACGCCAGCTGCGCAGCCTGCTGGGCGCTGGCGACGCGTTGCGATGCCAGGTAGGCGAAGTGGTCCACCGTCG
>CAZZVH010000502.1:0-2536 GCA_964657365.1 uncultured Burkholderiaceae bacterium | reverse complement strand
TCACGGACCCGCCTCGAGGGTATCGCCCCACCGGGCCGTGACCTCGGCCCGCGTCGGCATCGCCGACTGGCTGCCGCGGCGCGTCACGGAGAGGGCCGCCGCGGCCTGGGCCCAGCGCAGGGCGGACGCCGCCGGCCGGCCGGCCGCCAGGGCGACGGCGAGCGTGCCGACGAAGGTGTCGCCGGCACCGGTGCTGTCGACCGGCGCGACCTCGAAGCCGGCCGACCGGACGACACCGGACGGCGATGCGTGCACCAGACCGGCGCTGCCGCGCGTGAGCACGACATGGGCCGGGCCGAGCGACGCCAGCGCCGCGGCGGCCAGGAGCGCGTCGGCGAGCGGCGTCGCGGGTCGTCCGGCCAGCAGCGCGGCTTCCGATTCGTTGACGACGAGCCAGTCGACGTCGACCAGCTGCGCGCGCGTCAGGGCCATCGCGGGAGCCGCGTTCAGCACCGTCACCACGCCGGCATCGCGGGCGAGCCGCAGAGCGCGGGCAGCGGCGCTCCAGGGAATCTCGAGCTGGACCACGACGACCCGTGCCGCACGCAGCAATGCGGCCGAGACCTCGACCTGGGCGACGTCGATACCGTCGTTCGCCCCCGGCGCCACGACGATCGTGTTCTGCCCGTCGGCCGCGACCACGATCGACGCCACGCCGGTCGCGCGCACCGGGTCGCTGGCGATCGCGCTCCGATCGACACCGGCCCGGTCGAGCGCATCGAGCAGGCGCTGGCCGTGCGCATCGGCGCCGACGCGGCCCACCATCGCGACCGTGCCGCCCATCCGCGCCGCGGCGACCGCCTGGTTGGCGCCCTTGCCGCCTTCATCGGTCGAGAAGCCGTTCCCGAGCAGCGTCTCTCCGGCCAAGGGCAGGCGCGGCGCGTGCACGACGAGGTCGACGTTCAGGCTGCCCACGACGACGATGTCAATCGCTCCTGCGCGTCGCGACGTGGCGTCGTGATCGATCACCTGCACGCTCATGTCGGGATGCCTTCGACGCGAGCGACGAGCACCGGTCCGGCGAGGGCCGGTGCGTCGCCGATCGTGAACAGCCGTCCGAGATGGACGGCCGCGCCGTCCGCGGCGGCCTCGTCGGCGGCGTGCACCGTCGCGAGCCGGTCACCGGCGCGGATCTCGCGGCCGATGGCGACGACATCGGTGATGCCGACCCGCGGGTCGACCGGGTCGCCGCCGCGCCGCCGGCCGCCGCCGAGCTCGACCACGAGCAGGCCGATCTCGCGCGTCGACATGCCGTGGAGCCAGCCGCTGCGGCTGGCCAGCACGGCTCGGGCGACCGGCGCGACCGGCAGGTAGCCAGACGACCGCTCGACGAAATCGGCCGGACCGCCGAGCGCGGCCACCATCCGTCCGAAGCGCTCGCAGGCGCGCCCGTCGGCCAGCACGGCGTCGACGCGTCGAAGCGCCTCGCCGGCCGTGGCGTCGATCCCGCCGAGCACGAGCATCTCGGCGCTCAGCGCGCGCACGACCGCGAGCAGCCGCGGCTCGGCGGGGCCGCCGCGCAACACGTCCAGTGCTTCGGCGACCTCGACGGCGTTGCCGCAGCTGTGCCCGAGCACCTCGTTCATGTCGGTGATCCAGGCGGTCGCCGGCAGGCCGGCGGCGCGCGCGACGTCGACCAGCGTGCGCGCCAGCGCGTCGGCCATCGGCCGCTCGGCGGCGAAGGCGCCGTTGCCGACCTTGACGTCCATCGCCAGGCCGCGGACGCCGGCGGCGAGCTTCTTCGAGAGAATGCTGGCGACGATCAGCGGAACCGATTCGACCGTCGCCGTGACGTCGCGGATCGCGTAGAGCCTCCGGTCGGCGGGCGCCAGCGACGGCGAGGCGCCGACGATCGCGCAGCCGGCCGTGCGCAAGGCCTCGCGCAGTTGCGCCGTGGAGGCGTCGGTGCGGTAGCCGGGGATGCTGTCGAGCTTGTCGAGGGTGCCGCCGGTGTGGCCGAGGCCGCGCCCCGAGAGCATGGGCACGATGCCGCCGCAGGCCGCGACGATCGGTGCGATCAGGAGGCTGGTCTTGTCGCCGATGCCGCCCGTCGAATGCTTGTCGACGACCGGGCCGTGCAGCGCGGCGGCGGCCCAGTCGAGCACCTCGCCGGAGTGCGTCATGGCCTGCGTCAATGCCGCGGTCTCGGCTCCGGACATGCCCTGGAGGAACACCGCCATCGCCATCGCCGCGGCTTGCGCGTCGCTCCAGGAGCCGTCGACGAGGCCGCGCACGAAGGCCGTGATCTCGTCGCTGCCGAGCGCGCCGCCGTCGCGCTTGCGACGGATGATTTCCTGGGCCAGCATGGATGCGTCGACAGGGCCGTGGTCAGTACGTGCCCGGCGCGGCCGAAGGGTTCGACGACGCGCCGCCGAGCACCGTCTCGATGTCGTTCAGCAGGCTGCTCGCGCCGATCCGGAAGCGCGACGGCTGCAGGGCCGCCGGGCCAAGAACCGTCTCGCAGAGCGCGATGTAGGCAGCGGCGTCGGCGACGGTGCGCAGGCCGCCCGAGGCCTTGAAGCCGACGTGCGATGCG
>CAZZVH010000501.1:0-2538 GCA_964657365.1 uncultured Burkholderiaceae bacterium | reverse complement strand
TCGAAGAACACGCCCGGCGAACGGTGCAGCTGCGACACGATGACGCGCTCGGTGCCGTTGACGATGAACGAGCCGTAGTCGGTCATCAGGGGCACTTCGCCCATGTAGACCTCCTGCTCCTTGATTTCCTTGACCGTCTTGGCCTGGGCCGACTCGCGGTCATAGATGATCATCTGCAGCTTCGCCCGGACGGCGGCGGCGTACGTGAGGCCGCGCTGCTGGCACTCCCGCGTGTCGAACGCGGGCTTGGCCATGTTGAATTCGATGAACTTCATCTCGACGTAGCCGTTGTGCGACACGATCGGGAAGGCGGAGAGGAACGCCGCTTGCAGCCCTTCGGGCTTGCGCTTTTGCGGTGGAACGTCTTTTTGCAGGAACGCGACGTACGAGTCCTTCTGCATCGTCAGCAGATAGGGCACGTTGAGAACGCTCTCGCGCTTGCCGAAGCTCTTGCGAATGCGCTTCTTCTCGGTGTAGGAATAGGGAATTGCTTGCTGCGCCATGAACACTCCGTTCAGGAACTCCGCGACGGCCGGGCCGCGTGATCCAGGGAACGCGTGGCCGTGTGGCCCCGCGTTGCCGAAGGCGACTGTCTTTCGAGCCTTGCGCTCGAAGCTTGGTGGCAGGCCACTACCTGCCGCTGGCGGACAACCCCGGCATTGCACCGGAGCCCGACCAAACCCGTCCCTCGCAGTCGGATCGAGGGACTTTTTCGAAACTCACCTGGAAGGACCCCGATTGTCGAGGCGAGACCCTTTCAGGTGCTTTCGAAAGGGCATGCACGCCCTTCGGAAAGACCGACAGGCCGGGCACCGAAACCGGCGCCCAGCCCGTCTTGCGTCGAGACTTACTTCAGCTCGGCCTTGGCGCCAGCGTCTTCGAGCTTCTTCTTGCCGGCTTCGGCGTCGGCCTTGGTCATGGCTTCCTTGACGGGCTTCGGAGCGCCGTCGACCAGGTCCTTCGCTTCCTTCAGGCCGAGGCCCGTCAGCTCGCGCACGGCCTTGATGACCTGCACCTTGTTGGCGCCGATTTCGCTCAGCATGAGCGTGAATTCGGTCTGCTCCTCGACGACCGCCGCGGCCGCGCCGCCACCGGCACCGCCGCCGCCCGGCGCGGCCATCGCCGCGGCCGAGACGCCGAACTTCTCTTCGATTGCCTTGACCAGGTCGTTCAGCTCCATGACCGACATGCTGTCGAGGGCCGTGATGAATGCGTCTTTGTCGAATGCCATTTGGATTTCCAGTTCAGGGATATGGGTGTGAAGATCGATCGTTCAAGCGGCTGCCGGGGCCGCATCGGCGGCCGGAGCCTCCGGCGCAGCGGCGGCAGGTGCGGCGGCCTCTTCGGCCGGCGCAGCGGCCGTTTCGGCGGGCGCAGCAGCGGCCGGAGCCTCTGCTGCAGGAGCGCCCTCGCCGCGCTTCTCGGCCAGAGCCGCCAGCACCCGCGCCATGCGCGAGACCGGTGACATCATCAGACCGAGGAGCTGCGACAGCAGCACTTCCTTCGACGGGATGGAGGCGAGCGATTGCACGCCTTTCGCGTCGAGCACCTTGCCGGCATGGGCGCCGGCCTTGACGATCAGCTTGTCGTTCGTCTTGGCGAAGTCGGACATGACCTTCGCCGCGGCGACCGCGTCTTGCGAAAAACCGTAGATCAGCGGGCCGACCATGCTGGCCGAGGCCACCTCGAACGGCGTGCCTGCGACGGCGCGGCGAGCCAGCGAATTCTTCAGCACGTGAAGATAGACGCCCTTCTCGCGCGCTGTCTTGCGCAGCACGTTCAGGTGTTCCACGGTCATGCCACGGTATTCGGCCAGCGCGAGCGTCTGCGAGCGGGCCACCTGGGCCGCCACATCCGTCACCACGGTCGCTTTCTCGTTGCGATTCAGACTCAAGGTCTCTCCTTCTCTGAGGTGCCCTGCCGCCGCCGGCATCGGACACCACGGTTTCAGCGACCTTCCGAACTGGAATGAATTCCGTTTCGGCGGGACCGCCATCTGCGCTGGCCATTAAGCGATCCGGATGGATCGCACCAGCGGTCTTGGATGGCCCGGGGCTTGTGGTTTCCCACGCCTCCCGGCCCACCATCTCCCGGCCACCGCCTTCGCGATGGCCGCCTGTCTCGTTCTTACGCGGCCACCGCCTGGGCGTTGATCGATGCCAGGTCGACCCGGGCGCCGACGCCCATGGACGACGACAGCGCGACCTTGCGCAGGTAGATGCCCTTGCTCGATGCCGGCTTCGACTTGTTCAGCGCTTCGATCAGGGCACGCAAGTTCGCGACCAGCTTGTCGTCGTCGAACGAGCGGCGGCCGATCGTGGCGTGGATGATGCCGCCCTTGTCGACGCGGAACTGCACCTGGCCGGCCTTGGCGTTGCGCACGGCCTGGGCGACGTCGGGGGTCACGGTGCCGACCTTCGGGTTCGGCATCAGGCCGCGCGGGCCCAGGATCTGGCCGAGCGTACCGACCACGCGCATCGTGTCGGGCGAGGCGATGACGACGTCGAAGTCCATCTTGCCGGCCTTGATCTCGGCGGC
>CAZZVH010000500.1:0-2543 GCA_964657365.1 uncultured Burkholderiaceae bacterium | reverse complement strand
ACCGGCATCGAATCGGGTTCCTCATGCTCCGCCCGCGCCATCGCCAGCAGCTGGTTGACCATGTGCGCGGCGTTCTGGCTCGAGTGCGCGATCTGCCGGAGCGATTCGCGCAGGGCCGTCGGGTCGTGCTGGCCGGCCGCGATCTCGCGCTCGGCCAGCTCGGCCTGCGTGCGCAGGCCCGCGAGCGGCGTCTTCAGCTGGTGCGCCGCATCGGCGAGGAAGTGCTTCTGGGCGCGGATCGACTCGTCGAGCCGGCCCAGCAGGTCGTTGATCGAGCGCACCAGCGGCGCCACCTCTTCGGGGATCTGCGTCTCGTCGATCGGGCTGAGATCGTTGCTCGCGCGCAGGCGGATGCGCTGCTGCAGCTCGTGCAGCGGCGCGATGCCGCGGGCCAGCGCCAGCCAGACCAGCAGCACCGCGATCGGCAGGATCACGAACTGCGGCAGGATCACCCCCTTGATGATCTCGGTGGCCAGGCGGCTGCGCTTGCCGAGCGTCTCGGAGACCTGGACCAACGGCGCGCCGCCAGGAGAATCTTCCAGCTCCGGCACCCACGTGTAGGCGACGCGCACCGACTCGCCGGCCAGCACCTCGTCGCGAAAGCGCACCTCGCCTGGCGGCGCGCGCTCCTCGTCGCTCGCCATGTCGAGCTGATCGCCGCCGCTCAGCACGGCGCCGTCGCCGCTGCGCACCTGGTAGCGCGTGTCGTCGGCGTCGTCGGGACGGAGCGCCTCGGCGACACGCGGCGGCAGCACCAGGCCGGCCAGCTTGCGGCCGCTCTGCGCCTGGGTCGCGATCTCGCCGCGCAGCAGGCGCACCTTCGCCGCGAGCTCGCGGTCGAACGGCTGGTTGGCGATGCCCTGCGCCACCAGCCACGTCAGCACGATGCTCATCGGCCACAGCAGCAGCAGTGGCGCCAGCATCCAGTCGAGGATCTCGCCGAAGATCGACCGATGTTCGCGCCAGAGCGCCATGGATCTAGACGGCGACGCGCTGCAGGCAGTAGCCCAGGCCGCGGACCGTCGCGATGCGCAGGCTGTCGTGCTCGATCTTCTTGCGCAGCCGGTGCACGTAGACCTCGATGGCGTTGTTGCTGACCTCGTCGCCCCACTCGCAAAGGCGCTCGACCAGCTGATCCTTGCTGACAAGGCGGCCGGCGCGCTGCAGCAGCACCTCGAGCAGGCCGATCTCCCTGGCCGAGAGCTCGATCAGCTGGTCGTCGATGTAGGCGACGCGGCCGGTGGCGTCGAAGCTGAGCGGGCCGTGGCGGATGACGTTGGAGGCCGTGCCCAGGCCGCGCCTGGTCAGCGCCCGCACCCGAGCCTCCAGCTCCTGCAGCGAGAACGGCTTGGCCATGTAGTCGTCGGCGCCGAAGTCGAGGCCCTGCACCCGTTGCTCGACGCTGTCGGCCGCGGTCAGGATCAGCACCGGCACCTTCGAGCCGCGCTCGCGCAGCCGCCGCAGCACCTGCAGCCCGTGCAGCTGCGGCAACCCGAGGTCGAGAATCAGCAGGTCGAACTCGTGGGCGGCGAGCGCCGCATCGGCCTCCAGGCCGTGGCTCACGTGATCGACGGCGTAGCCGGCGCTGCGCAGCGAGCGGAGCAGGCCGTCGGCGAGAACCTGGTCATCTTCGGCGATCAGGAGGCGCATCGGGCGGCATCTCGGTTGGCGGCCACCCGTGCGAGGGCGGCTCCACCACTCATTCTAGGGAGTGCACCGCGAAAGACGCAGGGGTACTGTACAAACATCCAGCCTTTCAGGATAATCACCTCATCCCAGGAGCAAGCACATGGACACGACCGTCAAGACACTCAACACCGAGAAAGCCAAGGCCCTGCAGGCCGCCCTGGCGCAGATCGAGAAGCAGTTCGGCAAGGGCGCCATCATGCGTCTCGGCGAAGGCGAGGTGATCGACGACATCGAGGTCGTCTCCACCGGCTCCCTCGGCCTCGACATCGCGCTCGGCGTCGGCGGCCTGCCGCGCGGCCGGGTCGTCGAGATCTACGGGCCGGAGTCGAGCGGCAAGACCACGCTCACGCTCCAGGTCATCTCCGAGATGCAGAAGCTCGGTGGCACCTGCGCCTTCATCGACGCCGAGCACGCGCTCGACGTGCAGTACGCGCAAAAGCTCGGCGTCAACCTGCAGGAGCTCCTCATCTCCCAGCCGGACACGGGCGAGCAGGCGCTCGAGATCGTCGATGCGCTGGTCCGTTCCGCCTCGGTCGATCTGGTCGTCATCGACTCCGTCGCCGCGCTCACGCCCAAGGCCGAGATCGAAGGCGAGATGGGCGATTCGCTGCCCGGCCTGCAGGCCCGCCTCATGAGCCAGGCCCTGCGCAAGCTCACCGGCTCGATCAAGAAGACCAACACCATGGTCATCTTCATCAACCAGATCCGCATGAAGATCGGCGTCATGTTCGGCTCGCCCGAAACCACCACCGGCGGCAATGCGCTGAAGTTCTACGCCTCCGTCCGGCTCGACATCCGCCGCATCGGCTCGATCAAGAAGGGCGAGGAAGTGATCGGCAACGAGACCAAGGTCA
>CAZZVH010000499.1:0-2547 GCA_964657365.1 uncultured Burkholderiaceae bacterium | reverse complement strand
TCGCCACGCCGGTGAACTGGAAGCACGGCGACGACGTCATCATCGTGCCCGGCGTCTCCGACGAGCAGGCCCGGCAGAAATATCCCGAGGGCTTCAAGACCATCAAGCCCTACCTTCGCACCGTCAAGCAACCTGGAGAGAAGACATGAGCCCGCAGTTCGACGCCTACCTGTTTTTTCCCGGCACCTGCGCCGATGCGATGCATTTCTACGAGAAGACGCTCGGCGCCAGGATCAAGATGATGATGACGCATGCCGAGATGCCGAAGGGGCCCGGCTCGCCGCCGGTTCCGCCGGGCTCGGAGCACCTGGTCATGCACTGCGCCCTCGAACTCGACGGCCGCACCCTGATGGCCTCCGACTGGCTCTCGCCGCAGCCGTATCTCGGTATCCACGGCGTCGCGATCGCGCTCAACTATCCGGACCCGGCCGAGGCGAAGCGGGTCTTCGCCGCGCTGTCCGAAGGCGGCGCTGTCTCGATGCCGATGCAGCAGACCTTCTGGATCGAGGCCTTCGGCATGGCCAACGACCGCTTCGGCACGCCCTGGATGGTCAACGGCGGCGCACCGGCGCCGATGCCTGGCTAGCCGGCCGGCTCAGCGCTGGTTGAAGCCGGGCCCGGCGCCGCCGGATCTCGACGGCCCCGTCGACTGGCCATGCCGGTGGTACCCCGGCTGATCCGCGAAGCCCGCACCGTGATGGCGGCGGCCGAACTGGCGGAACAGCGGCACGCCGATCCCGTAGCCGTCGCCGCTGTCGTCGACATCGTCGGCGCGCTCGAGGCGGGCCACCCGCGAACGCATGAGGTCCTGGTCGGCGGCGCGGCGCTCCTGCGCCTCGATCTGTCGCTGGATGCGTTCGCTGACCGCCGCCGCCTCGCGCCGGACATCGACGGCGCGCTGCGCCGCGCCGGCGTCTTCGTGCTGCAGTTGCCAGGTGCGCTCGGTGACGGCCTTGGGGGAGGGCCGATTGGTGAGGACGATGCTGCCGTCGGCTGCGCGCTGCTGGTAGATCTGGGAGTTGGCGGGCGCCTCGGCGAGCACGCTCGCTCCGGCCAGCGTCAACCCCACGAAGACTGCGGCGCGCAAGGAGAGACGGGGCGTGTGCATGATGACGTTCCAGCAGCGGCGACCATCGCCGACAGCCGACTGTGCCACCATTTCGCGGGCTGGTCGCGATGCCCGCAATCTAGCCGCTTGTTACGCTTCCGTGTCCCGCATCTCCGAACCAGCCATGACCGACACCTTCGTCTTCGATGCCGCCAGGCTGCGCGCCGCGGTCACCGCCATCGTCCGTGCCGGCGGTTCCTCACCGGCGGAGGCCGACCAGGTCGCCGCCAACCTCGTCGAGGCCAACCTGCGCGGCCACGATTCGCACGGCGTCGGCATGGTGCCGCGCTACATCGACGCCCTGAAGGAAGGCGGCCTGGCGGTCAACGCGCACGTCGCCGTCCGCGCCGATTCCGGGGCGATGCTCACGCTCGACGGCCAGCACGGCTACGGCCAGGTGATCGGCGCCGAGGCGATGGCGATGGGCGCCGAGCGCGCGAAGCAGCACGGCGTCTGCATCGTCGGCCTGGCCCATTCGCACCACCTCGGCCGGATCGGCCACTGGGCCGAGCAATGCATCGCCGAAGGACTCGTCTCGATCCATTTCGTCAACGTGCTGTCGCGCCCGGTCGTCGCGCCGTTCGGCGGCCGCGATGCGCGGCTCGGCACCAATCCGTTCTGCGTCGGCATTCCGCGGCCCGGCCACGACCCGATCGTGCTCGACTTCGCGACCAGCAAGATCGCCCAGGGCAAGACCCGCGTCGCCTACAACAAGGGCGTGCCGCTGGAGCCCGGCACCATCATCGACGACCACGGCGATCCGACCACCGATCCGCGCTACACCGTGATCGAACCGATCGGCGCGATCCTGCCGTTCGGCGAGCACAAGGGCGCCGGGCTGGCCTTGATCTGCGAGCTGCTCGGCGGCGCGCTGGCGGGTGGCGCCACGGCCGGGCCGGTGACCGACAAGCGGCGGCGCGTGCTCAACAGCATGTTCTCGATCCTGGTCGATCCCGGCAAGCTCGGGACCGCCGCCAACCTCGCGCAGGAGATGGAAGCGTTCGTCAACTGGACCACCGCCTCGCCGCCGGCCGCTGGGGTCGATCGGGTGCGCACGCCGGGCGAGCCGGAGCGCGAGATGAAGGCCAGGCGACTGGCCTCCGGCGTGCCGGTCGACGCGGTGACGTGGCAGGAGATCGTCGACGCCGGCGTCAAGGTCGGCCTCACTGCGAGCGAGGTCGGGGCGTTCGTCGGCTGACGCTGCTACGCTCGTCGACCGACGACAGTTCACGACGATCCCGCCCATGCATCCGTTCTTTTCCGCCCTCGCGGCGTGTCTCGCCGCCGCCCTCGCGGCGCTCGTTCCGCGCAACGCCGACGCCGCCGTCCAGATCGACAAGCTGCGCGCGCCTCCCGGCTTCACGGTCGAGCTGGTGACCGATGCCGTGCCGAGTGCGCGCGAGATGGCGCTCGGCCGCTTCGCCGACGGCAAGGGCATG
>CAZZVH010000498.1:0-2553 GCA_964657365.1 uncultured Burkholderiaceae bacterium | reverse complement strand
TCGAGCGTGGCGCCGTCGGGCAGCTGCGCGAAGCCGATCAGGTACTGCTTGTCCTGCGCCGGCACGAAGCCGCCCGGCACCAGCTTGAAGACGCCGACCGTGGCGATCGCCAGCACGACGTAGACGCCGAACATCGCCGACTTGCGCGAGATCGCCTTGGTGACGCCGCCGCTGTAGTTCGTGGCGCCACGCTTGAAGAACCGGTTGAAGCCGGCGAAGAAGCGGCCGAAGACGCGGTCCATGCTTCGCGTCAGCGCGTCCTTCGGCTCGTCCTTGCCCTTCAGAGCAGCGAAGCCAGGGCCGGCGAGAGCGTCAGCGAGTTGATCGCCGAGATCACCGTCGAGATCGCGATGGTCAGCGCGAACTGCTTGTAGAACTGGCCCGACAGGCCGCTGATGAAGGCCAGCGGCACGAACACCGCGATCAGGACGAGGGCGATGGCGATGATCGGGCCGGAGACCTCGCGCATCGCCTGGTAGGTCGCGTCGCGCGGGCTCAGGCCGGCCTCGATGTTCCGCTCGACGTTCTCGACCACCACGATCGCGTCGTCGACGACGATGCCGATCGCCAGCACCAGCCCGAACAGGCTGAGCGCGTTGATCGAGAAGCCGAACAGGTGCATCACGCCGAAGGTGCCGACGACGGCGACAGGCACGGCGATCAGCGGAATGATCGAGGCGCGCCAGGTCTGCAGGAACAGGATCACGACGAGAACCACGAGCGCGATCGCCTCGAGCAGCGTGTGCACGACCGATTCGATCGAGGCGCGCACGAACTGCGTCGGGTCGTAGACGATCTCGTAGTCGACACCGTCGGGCATCGCCTTCTTGATGTCGGCCATCGTCGCGCGCACGCCGTTCGAGATGGCGATCGCGTTGGAGCCGGGCGCGGCGAAGATCGGCACGGCCACGGCGTCCTTGTTGTCGAGCAGCGAGCGCAGCGAGTAGTCGGCGGCGCCGAGCTCGAGGCGGGCGATGTCGCGCAGGCGCGTCACGGCGCCGTCGGTGCTGGTCTTGACGATGATGTCGCCGAACTCTTCCTCGTTCTGCAGGCGCCCCTGGGCGTTGATGGAGAGCTGCACGTCGATGCCCTGCAGCCCCGGCGAAGCGCCGACCACGCCGGCGGCGGCCTGCACGTTCTGGCCGCGGATCGCGGCGACGACATCGCCCGCCGAGAGGCCGCGCTGCGCCACCTTCTGCGGATCGAGCCAGACGCGCATCGCGTAGTCGCCCGAGCCGAACAGCTGCACGTCGCCGACGCCCTCGACGCGGGCCAGCCGGTCCTTGACGTTGAGCACCGCGTAGTTGCGCAGGTACGTCATGTCGTAGCGGCCGGTCGGCGACAGCAGGTGCACGACCATCGTCAGGTCGGGCGAGCTCTTGATCGTGACGATGCCCAGGCGCCGCACCTCCTCGGGCAGGCGCGGCTCGGCCTGCGAGACGCGGTTCTGCACCATCTGCTGCGCCTTGTCGGGGTCGGTGCCGAGCTTGAAGGTGACGGTCAGCGTCATCAGGCCGTCGGTGGTCGCCTGGCTGCTCATGTAGAGCATGTTCTCGACGCCGTTGATCGATTCCTCGATCGGCGTGGCGACGGTCTCGGCGATCACCTGCGGGTTCGCGCCCGGGTACTGCGCGCGCACGACGACCGAGGGCGGCACGACGTCGGGGTATTCGGCGATCGGCAGGCTGCGCACGGCGATCAGGCCGCCGAGGAAGATCAGCAGCGAGAGCACGCCGGCGAAGATCGGCCGGTCGATGAAGAATTTGGAGAGGTTCATGGCGGTTCTTCTTCTTGTTCTCGACGGATCAGGAGCGCGGCGTCGCCGCGTTGGCGACCTCGGCCTTCAGGTCCATCGGCACCGTCTGCGGCGCGACCAGCGAGCCCGGCCGGACGCGCTGCAGGCCGTTGACGACGATGCGTTCCTGCGCCTTCAGGCCCGAGGTGACGATGCGCAGCCCGTTGACGTTGGCGCCGAGCGTGACCTCTCGGTAGCTCACGGTGTTGTCGGCGGCCACGACCATCACGAACTTCTTGTTCTGGTCGGTGCCGACCGCGCGCTCGCTGACGAGCAGTGCCGGCGCGTTCCTGATCCGCCCCATGCGCAGCCGTGCGAACTGGCCCGGGATCAGCCGGCCGTCGGCGTTGTCGAACACGGCGCGCACGCGCACGGTGCCGCTCTTCGCGTCGACCTGGTTGTCGACCAGCTGCAGGTGACCGGCGAACGGCGTGTCGACGGTCCCGGCCGTGCCCATCTGCACGGGAATGCGCTCGAGCTGGGCCCGCGCGCTGGCGCCGCTCGGCAGTTCGCCGAGCGCCTTGACGACGATCTGCTCGTCGGCATCGAAGCTGGCGTAGATCGGGCTCACCGAGACGAGCGTCGTCAGCACCGGCGCGCCGGGACCGGCGGCGACCAGGTTGCCGACCGTGATCTCGAGCCGGCCGACCCGGCCCGACACCGGCGCCCGCACTTCCGTGTAGCCGAGGCTCAGCTGGGCCGAATGCAGCGCCGCCTTGGCCGCACGCAGGTTGGCTTCGGCTTCGCGCTGGGCGTTG
>CAZZVH010000497.1:0-2554 GCA_964657365.1 uncultured Burkholderiaceae bacterium | reverse complement strand
GGGGGATGTGCTGGGAGCAGTTCTCGTCCCATGCCGCCACGTCGAAGACGATCACCTGCTCGGGACGCGCGTCGTAGCCGCCCGGCATCAGGCGCTCGACCAGTGCGCCGTCGCCCTCGACGATGCGCGCGGTGCCCCACAGCTTGATGCGACGCTGTGCTGCATGGTCGATCAGGAAGAGATGCGCCTTCGGGTTGTCCGCGAGGTTGCCCTGGCTGATGTACTGGCGATTGCCGGCGAAATCGACGAACGCGATGCGTCGCTCGTCGAGCACCTTCAGGAAGCCCGCCGGGCCTCCGCGGTGCTGCACGTACGGCTGGCCGGCCGCGCTGGCGGTCGCGAGGAACGCACCCGTCATCGATTCGATGAACGTCGTCAGCTCCGCGTCGAGTTCGCGCCTCCAGCCGCGCGAGCGCTCCATGCGCGCATAGGCCTCGCGCGACCCCTTGCGCGACTGCACGTCCCGCACCCGCGGGGAGAACACGGTATCGGGCTGCATGACAACGGCCTCCTGCGCGGCCGTCAAGCGGCCATCGCTTCGGGGCTGACGGCCGGGAAGTCGATCTCGGTGCCGGCGATTTCGTTGATGTAGTTCGTCAGCGTGTTCAGCGCCACGTGCGTCACGATCTCGATGATCTGCGCGTCGTCGTAGCCGGCCAAGCGCACGGTGCGCACAGCGTCGTCGCCGACATGACCTCTCTCGCGCACGATGCTCACCGCGAATCGGACGGCCGCATCGGCCTTGGGATCGTTCGACCCGCCACGTCGGTTGAAAGCGATTTCAGCGTCGTCGAGCCTGGCGACGTTCTTGCCGAGATAGGTGTGGGCCGCGAGGCAGTACCCGCAGCCGTTGACCTGCGCCACTGCCAGGGCGATGCGCTCACGGGTTGCCGCGGGCAAGGCGCCTTTGCCGAGAGCCGCCGACAGATCCAGGAAGCCTCGCAGTGCGGCCGGGCTGTTCGATACGACGCGAAAGAGGTTGGGCACGAGGCCGAGTTGCCGATGGACGCCTTCGAGCAAGGGCTGCGAGGCGACGGGTGCATCGGCGATGGCCGGGGGCGTGGGGATTCGAAGCATGATTCCAGTTCCTGTCGATATTGCCGGCGGATTCCGGTGACCAGACTGTGGCGGTGACAGTCCTCACGGACTAGTCGGCAACGACAAGAAGGGATCTTTCGAAAACCGGAACAGTGAGGCGCGCTCGCGACGTCAGAGACGTGTTGTCAGTTCGCTCAGCCAACCCGGCGAATGCTCGACCAGCCAGGTTTCGATCGCCTTGTCTGCGCCGAGCAGGACGACGACGCCGAGGACGACCATCAAGGCGCCCAGCATGCGACGTGCGGCCTCCGCAGCGTGGAGCCACTTGCCCAAGGAGCCGCCGGCGATCCGTTGCGACAGCGAACCGATGGCCAGCAAGGGAGTCGCCGCGCCGATGCCGAAGACCAGCATGACGGCCGCGACCGCACCCAGCTGGCGACCTTGCGACGCCAGGGTGCTCGCTGCGCCGAGCGTCGGGCCGACACACGGCGTCCACACGACCCCGAGCAGGAGGCCGACCATGAACTGCCCCCTGCCCCCATGGCCGCTGATGCGACCGAGCAACGTGCCGCCACCGCTCGACAGCCGCGAGGCTGCGGTCGCGAAGAGTTCCTGCAGCCGCGGTAGAGCCATGGCTGCACCGAATGCGATCAGCAGCGCACCGGCGACGCGGTGCACGACGGTGGAGTCGATGCCGATGGCGACACCGATCGTCGCGATGAAGAGACCGACGGCGGTGAACGACAACGAGAGCCCGGACGCCAGCGCCCACAGGCCGAACCGGTGCTGCGCGAGAGCACTCGCCACCAGGATCGGCAGCAATGGCACGACGCAGGGCGACAGCGTGGAAAGCACGCCGGCGCCGTAGGCCAGCGCGAAGGTCGGGGCTCCGAAGTCCATTGTCGCGGCGCCCGGACGGCGCCCGGCGCTGTGTCAGAGCGCCTTGTCGAAGAGGGCTGCGATGGCGCTCCTGCTCGTGTCCCCCGTGGAGCGACCGACTTCCTTGCCGCCCTTGAAGACCACGAAGGTGCTCTGCTGAGCGACGCGCAACTGCTTCTTGAGGGCATGCTCCGTGTCGAAGTCGGCCGAGAAGAGCGTGACGTTTTTCATCTTCGGCTCCTGCAGCAAGGCTTCGACGATCGGCTTCTGCACCTTGCAGACCGGACACCACGACGCCTGCACGTCGACGATCACGGGCTTTCCCGCGGCGACGGCCTGGTCGAACGCAGCCTGAGCGAACGGCAATTCCACCGCCGTGGCCGACAGCGCCATGCACGCCAAGACGACACCTCCGGCGAGGCGAAGCGCCATGAGTTGGGCGGGCTGTGCGAATGGTCGATGGTTCATTGGATTGCCTGCTCGAAGTGATTGGTCCTGCGCGTCACGACCTTCGGTTGTAGTCGATCGACGGTGGCAAGTCTTACACGCGCATCATCTGGCGACGGTCCGACGAACGATGATGGGCGTCGACTCAGTTTGCAACCCCTTCCGTGAGGAGGCCCACTCCATGTTCCGC
>CAZZVH010000496.1:0-2567 GCA_964657365.1 uncultured Burkholderiaceae bacterium | reverse complement strand
TGAACACGCTCGGCATCGCCGTGCAGTTCTCGTTCTGAGCGACCGGAGACACGACCATGAAGCTCGCCCACACCTACGCCCATTCGTGCTCGCTGCGCCTTGGCGCGGCGCTCGCGTTCGCCTCGTTCCTGCTGGCCGCATGCGGTGGAGGTGCCGACGCGCCACCGCCCGCCGGCGGCCCGATTCTCGGCACGGCACCGACGATCTCCCAGCAGCCCGCCAGCGCGACAGTGACCGCGGGCCAGCCGGCCACGTTCAGCGTGGTCGCAGCCGGTGACGCGCCGCTCGCCTACCAGTGGAAGCGCAACTCAGCCGACATCGGCGGCGCGACGGCGGCGAGCTACACGCTGGCAGCCGCGACGATCGGCGACAGCGGCGCCCTGTTCACGGCGGTCGTCAGCAACGGCAGCGGCAGCGTGTCGAGCAGCGCGGCGACATTGACGGTGACGATGAGCGCGCCGGTGCTGACGATCGTTCAGCAACCAGCGAGCGTCAGCGTGGCCGCCGGTGCGACGGCGACGTTCAACGTCGCCGCCACGTGCAGCAGCGGAACGCTGGACATCCAGTGGCAACGCAGCCAGGGCAATGTTCCGTTCGCGAACGTCGCGGGCGCAACCTCGAACAGCTACGCATTCGCTGCTGCGGCCGGAGACAGTGGAGCGATGTTTCGCGCGGATCTCGATTGCAGCGGACAAAGCGCGACGGCGAGCGACACGGCCGTGCTCGCCGTGAACGCCGTCGCCGCGAATACGCACTACCTCGACGCCGTCAACGGCTCCGACAGCAGTCCCTGCACGGCCACCGCACCGTGCAAGACGCTGGCAAAAGCCGTGGGCATCGCAGGGTCGGGAAGCACCTTCCTGCTCGCCGACGGCGTCTACACCGACGTGAACGGCGGCATGAACCTTCCGCCCGACACGACCGTCCGCGCCATCCATCCCGGTGCAGTGACGCTTGCCAGCATGGCGCTCAACGTCCCCGAGGGTTCGGCCACCTTCGACGGTGTCGTCGTCGGGCCGGCCAGCGCGACGGCGAGCTACTGCGGCAGCATCGGCATCGGCCAGGGTCCCGACGGCGCTGCACAGACCGTCGCCCTCAATGGCGTGTTCAGCAATTGCTTCAGGTGGCTTGTCCTCGACGGGCCGATTCACGCCACGATGACCCCGGGTGCCCTGCCAGGCGGCGTCTACACCACCGGCTTCTCGCCCGTGGCTCACGCCGTCGGCGACGTTGGCGGCTGGTTGGTCCTGGGAGATGGTGCGGAGCTGTCGATCCAGGGCGGTGTGCTGGAGGGCAACAACACCGGCGGAGTGACGACGGCGCAAGGCGACAGCGGCGTCCTGCTTCTGGCCCCGGGGCACGGCGCACCGTCGTTGACCCTCGACAACGTCACCCTGCGCAACTGGGCCCGCTCCGCGCTGCTTGTCCAAGCGGGCCAGGCGACGATGAGGAACGGTACGTTGCTCGATCACGTCGGTGATTCCGGCAGCCCGTCCGGTTGCGCAGTGCTCATCTCCGTCAACGACGCAGCCGGCCTGACGATAGATCACTCGACGATCTCGAACGCGCCGGGCGACGGTGTTTGCGTCGGCAGCCGGGTCAGCCAGGCAGCCATGGTCCCCATCGTCCTGACGCAGAGCACGATCACCCGGGTCGCCGGTGCGGCGTTGACCGATCAAACGTTCGGCGCCGTGGCCAACGTCACTGTCGATGGCCTCAGCCTCGTGGGCAACGGCCGTGGAATCGACTGGAGCATCAGTGCGGCGGACGTGGGCCTCGACCTGCGCAACCTGACGGTCAGCGGCAGCACCTCGACGACCAATGCAGCGGTCAGGGTCGTGATGGGCAGTGGCGGTTCGTTCAAGCTTCGAGGCGGCACCATCGTCGGCAACTCGGCCGATGGCCTGCTCCTCAGCGTTGTCACGAGTGCGTCCGTCGTCGACCTGGGCTCCTCTGCCGATCCTGGTGGCAACACCTTCACCGGCAACGCGACGACGGGCCTGCACATCGACGGTTTCGGCAGCGCGGCGACGGTCAACGCGATCGGCAACCTGTGGCTCGCCGGCCAGCAGGGCGCCGACGCCAACGGGCGCTATTCGACGCAGCCGGGCTATGCGCCGGTTCCGAAAACCGGCCCCGCTTCCGGAGCGAACTTCACGATCGACAGCGCCGTGACAACGCTGGAGCTGTGACACCACGCCATGCGCTGTCTTTCGCACGCACTGCTCTTCGACGGTCAAAGAAAGTCCCGATGAAACGATCCTCCCTCGCCCTCTGTCTCGTCGTGGCGAGCGCGACTTGGCAAGCGGCGCCGGCCGCGACGATGCCGCCCGACGCCTGCTCGCTGCTCACCGAAGCGCGAGCAGCCCAGCTGCTCGGCGGCCCTGTCAGCGAGACGGATCACTCGCAGACCGCCGCCACCGACGAGAACGGCGGTGACCGGAAAAGCGCATGCGGCCGCTTTCCGAAGGGCTATCGGCTCGAAGGCGCCGAGGCGCCCCCGGCGCGAGGCATCTTCGTCGAGCTGCATACCGTGCACGACGCCGGCGCCGCACGTCGCTTCTACG
>CAZZVH010000495.1:0-2572 GCA_964657365.1 uncultured Burkholderiaceae bacterium | reverse complement strand
CGACATGAGCACGCGCCGCGTCGTCCCGCACGGCCCCGGCCGCCTGTCGCCCTCGGCGCTGCTCCAGCTCATGCGGCTCGCCTCGCCCAGCCTGCCGGTCGGCGGCTTCAGCTATTCCGACGGCTTCGAGGCCGCCTGCGACGCCGGTCTCGCCACCACCGAAGCGACGGCTCAGGCCTGGCTGCTCGACCAGCTGCACCTCGGCCTCGCCCGCGCCGACCTGCCGGCCGTCGCCCACGCCGCCCGCGCCTGGAAGCGCCACGACGCCGCCCGCATCGCCGAGCTCAACGCGTGGGTCACGACGACGCGGGAGACCAGCGAATGGCGCCTGCAAGGCGAGCAGATGGGCCGCTCGATGCTGCAATGGCTGCGCCACCAGAGCGAGCCCGACGCGCGATTGCCGACGCTGGCCGCGCTCGAGCCCGCACCGACCTGGCCGATCGCCTTCGCGCTCGCCGCCGTGATCGCCGGTGCGCCGGTGCGCGACGTGCTTCTCGCCTTCGCCGCGGGCTGGGCGGAGAACATGACGCAGGCGGCGATGAAGACCATCCCGCTCGGCCAGGCCGCCGGCCAGCGCATGCTCGCCGGCCTCACCGCCGAGATCCCCGACGCGGTGGCCGCTGCATCGGCGCTGCCGTTCGAAGACATGCAGGCCTTCACGCCGATGCTGGCGATCCTCTCGTCGCGGCACGAGACGCAATACTCGCGTCTGTTCCGCTCCTGACCTCGCTCTCGACGCCATGGCCGCACTGCATTCCATCCCTCGCCGAACCCGCAAGCTGCCGCCCCTGCGCGTCGGGGTCGGCGGCCCGGTCGGCTCCGGCAAGACGACGCTGGTCGAGATGCTCTGCAAGGCGATGCGCGACCGCTGGGATCTCGTCGTCGTCACCAACGACATCTACACCAAGGAAGACCAGCGCCTGCTGACCGTCGCCGGCGCGCTCGAGGCCGACCGCATCATGGGCGTCGAGACCGGCGGGTGTCCGCACACCGCCATCCGCGAAGACGCGTCGATCAACCTCGAGGCGATCGACCGCATGCTCGACAAGTACCCGGACGCCGACATCGTCTTCATCGAGAGCGGCGGCGACAACCTGGCGGCCACCTTCAGCCCCGAGCTGAGCGACCTGACGATCTACGTGATCGACGTCGCCGCCGGCGAGAAGATCCCGAGGAAGGGCGGCCCGGGCATCACGAAGAGCGATCTCTTCGTCATCAACAAGACCGATCTCGCGCCCTACGTCGGCGCCAGCCTCGAGGTGATGCGCGCCGACACGCTGCGCATGCGCGGCACCCGGCCCTTCGTGATGACGAACCTCAAGACCAAGAGCGGGCTCGACGAAGTGGTCGCGTTCATCGAGACGCGCGGCCTGCTCGTCGGCGGCTGAGCCTCAGGGCAGCGTCAGCCGCCCGATCTTGCTGGTGTCCGGCTCGGTCAGCCACAAGGTGTTCGGGCTGGCCGTCGCCGAGCCGGCGATGATCGCGTTGAGCGCCGAATTGGGCACCGGATTGCCGTACTCGGTGATCACGCCGGCCGGAGTGATGCGGCCGACCACGGCGTCGTAGTAGTCGGTGAACCAGACGTTGCCGTCGGGCCCGAGCGTGAGCCCGCCGAGCAACGGCGACGAGCCGGCGATGCCGGTGCCGAAGAAGCTGATGACGCCTGACGAGACGTCGAGCTTGCCGATCGCCGTGCCGCCGACGCCGCGCTTGGTGAACCACAGGTTGCCGTCGCCGCCGGTGACGATCGCGCCGAGGGTCTGGCCCGCGACCAGGCCGTCGGTGAATTCGGCGATGACACCCGACGGCGTGATGCGGCCGATCACCGGCGCTCCGCCCGACGCCATGTTCTCGGTGAACCAGACGTTGCCGTCGGGACCGGCCGTGATGGCCGTGGCCGGGCCCTGCAGCGGGCCGTACTCGGTGGCCTTGCCGCTGACGACGTCGAACTTGCCGACGCGCGGCGCCACGTACTCGGTGAACCAGATGTTGCCGTCCGGACCCTTGGCGACCGCGAATGCCTGCGCGCCCGGCGTGATGCCGCTGCAGAGCGTCGTCGTGAAGGCGTTGCCCGCCACCGGCGCGATCACGCTGCAGGTCATCGCCGAGACCGGCGTGCTGACGACCGTCGAGCAGGTCGTGGTGGTGTAGGCGTTGGCGGCGCTTCCGACGCTCGCGGTGCAGGCGAGGATCGGCGTCGGCCCGGTGCGGTTGGTCTGGCAGGTGATGCCGTTGGTCACGCTCGGCACGCAGCTGCCGGCGAGCACCGGCGTGCAGACGGAGGGATGCCCGGTCGTCGCGACGGTGCAGGACGCGTCCTGCGAGGTGCTCTGCGAGGTCTGCGTCGTCCAGGTCATCAGCGGCGTCGCGTATTCGACGGCGATGCCGGTGGCGATGTCGATCATGCCGACCGTGCCGGCGACGGTGATGCCGGCGACCGGATCGCCGAACCAGATGTTGCCGTCGGGCCCGGCGGCGATGCTGCCGACGTGGAGCGGATGGACCGGATCGGCGCTGGTGACGGGGAAGCTGACGACGCCCGCCGGCGTGATCCTGCCGACGTCGTTGGCGA
>CAZZVH010000494.1:0-2591 GCA_964657365.1 uncultured Burkholderiaceae bacterium | reverse complement strand
CTGTTCGGCAACGGCGTCAAGCTCGGCGACACCAACGCTCTCTATTTCGCGGCCGGCCCCAACGACGAGACAGAGGGCCTGTTCGGCTCCCTGCGCGCTGCCTGATGAACGTCACCATGCACCTCCCGACGATCACGTGTCGACCGGCGTTTCGCCCGTCCGCTCTCGCTGCTGCGCTGGCCGCATGCATCGCCGCTCCGGCCGCCCACGCGACCGAGCAGATCTTCACCCACACCTATCTCGCCGAGACGAATCCGGCCGGTGCCAAGGAGCTGGAGCAGCAGACGACCTACAGCGACGGCAAGTCGCAAGGCACCTACCGCCTCTGGCAGTCGCGCACCGAATTCGAGTACGGGCTGACCGACCGCTGGCAGATCTCGCTCTATGCCAATGCCTACAGCGTCACGGCGCAGAACAACAACTCGTTCGCGTCGCGCAACAACTTCACCGTCGGCCCCGGCGACGGCGACGAGGTGAGCGGCGGCGGCCCGGCGACGATCGGCTCCTACGTCCCGTCGGCGGATCGCCTGCCGATTCCTTCCGCGCGATACCACAAGAGCGATTTCGAGAGCGTCTCGGTCGAGTCGATCTACGCCTTCACCAGCCCGTACCTCGCGCCGGTGGGCTTGTCGGGCTACGTCGAGCTGACGGCGGGGCCGAAGACGAGCGAGGTGGAGCTGAAGCTGCTGGCGCAGAAGAACTACTTCGACGACAACCTCATCCTCGCCGGCAACATCGCCGTCGAGTTCGAGCGGAACCGCTTCAGCGGCATCGCCGAGAAGGAGACGGAGCTCGTCTTCAGCGGCGGGGCGTCGTACCGCGTGGCGCGCGGCTGGCGGCTCGCGCTGGAGGTGCGCAACGAGCGCGGCTACGAGGGCGCCTACTCGCTGTCGCCAGGCAAGCGCGACTACTCGGCCTGGTTCGCCGGGCCGACGGTGCACTACAACGGCAAGCTGGCAGGAACCGGATTCTTCGTCACCGGCGGCTATTCGGCACAGCTGCCATTCGGCCACGCCTATTCGCCGTCGTCGCAGGTCGAGCTGGTCGACGGCCGCGTCTACAAGGAGACCGAGAAGAACGTCTTTCGCGTGATCGTCGGTCTCGAGTTCTGATCAGCGACGTTCGTACTGCGCCTTGCCGAAGAGCAGCTCGCGCGCCTTGTCGTCGTGCAGCGGCTTGCGCAGGCCGGCGAGGACGTCGACACCCCGCTGCACCGCCGGCCGCGCGGCGATGGTGTCGAACCAGGCCTTGAGCTTCGGGAAGTCGGCCCAGTCGATGCCCTGGTTCTGCCAGGAGCGGAGCCAGGGAAAGATCGCGATGTCGGCGATCGTGTACTGGTCGCCGGCCACGTAGGGCGACTGGCCGAGGCGCTTGTCGAGCACGCCGTAGAGGCGCTTCGTCTCGTTGCTGTAGCGATCGATCGCGTAGGCGATCTTCTCAGGCGCGTACATGCGGAAGTGATGCGTCTGGCCGAGCATCGGCCCGACGCTGGCCATCTGGAACATCAGCCACTCGAGCACCGTGAAGCGGCCGCGCACGTCTTCGGGCAGGAAGCGCCCGGTCTTGCCGGCCAGGTAGACCAGGATCGCGCCCGATTCGAACATCGAGATCGGCTGCCCACCTGGCCCGTCGGGGTCGACGATGGCCGGGATCTTGTTGTTCGGGCTGATGGCGAGGAACTCGGGCGTGAACTGGTCGCCTTTGCCGATGTCGATCGGGATCGCCTTGTAGGCCAGCCCGCACTCCTCGAGCATGATGTGGATCTTGTGGCCGTTCGGCGTGGCCCACGAATACACTTCGATCATTGCAATCGCCCTTCGCGCGTTCCAGCGCAGATGGCGCCGCGCATGACTCTAGTGGATCGGGGCCGGCGATGTTCAAGAGCTTCTTCGCGAACCAGGGCCTCGGCCCGGTCTTCACCGACACCGCGGCCTGGGCCAAACGGCGTGGCCACAACTTCAAGCGCGAGCGCGACGGCAACGGCTTCGTCATCGACGGCCAGCTCGAGGGCACGCCCTGGCGCCTCGAATGGGGTCCGCCGCAGCGTCCCTATATCGCCGGCCACGAGTTGCGCATCCGCACGGAACTCGGCGTGCCACCCGACCTGCAGATGCTGCTCGTCTCCAAGACGCTGCTGGAGGTGCTCGAGAAGCAGGCCTTCGAGCAGTTCACCGAGAGCAACCAGACCGAGATGGGCGCGGCCACGCCCGAGGAGACGCGCTGGCTGGTCATGTTTCCCAAGATTCCGATCAACGGATCGAAGACCTTGCGGGCCCGCTACGGCGGTGTCGCCTCGCTGCCGAACGAGGGCGCCGCGTGGCTCGACGGCCCGTTGGCGCATGCCCTCGAGCGCGCGGCCGGCAGCCTCCTGCGGCTCGCGCCGCCGTTCGTTCTCATGACGCTGCGCGGCCGCATGTACCTGCGCATGGAGATGGCTAACGCCGACGAGACCGACGTGGCCGCCTCGCTGGCGCTGTTCGAGACCGCCGGCACCGAAGCGATGCGGGTATGCCGCGCCCGCGGCGAGGAGCCCGTGCCCTGGGCGCAGACCACCTCGACCGCCTGGCAGCCCCTCGGCGCGGAGCCGAAGA
>CAZZVH010000493.1:0-2618 GCA_964657365.1 uncultured Burkholderiaceae bacterium | reverse complement strand
TCCATCGACGCGACCGTGCCCTTCCAGCCGCGCGCCCGGTGCTCGGCGACCACGTTGGTGTAGATCCCGCCGCGCACGTTCCAGCGCGCGCGGATCCGTGCGTAGCGCGGCTTGGTGGCCGCGACGAGGTCGTCGAGGATGGTGTTGGTCACCTTCTCGTGGAAGGCGCCGTGATCGCGATAGCTCCACAGGTACAGCTTCAGGCTCTTCAATTCGATGCAGAGCTCGTCGGCCACCATGTCGACAGCGAAATGCGCGAAATCCGGCTGGCCGGTCAGCGGGCAGAGACAGGTGAATTCCGGAATCACGAACTCGATGAGGTAGTCGCGCTCCGGCGCCGGATTCGTGAAGACGTCCAGATGCTTCTGCGGCAGGCTGGGCGCCACGGCTGGAGCAAGACGGGTCGAGACGGTGGGTTCGCGGCGGGAGGTCTTGGCCATGGTTCGGGCGCTTCTGCGATCGGCTTCGATGCGGGGGCGCGATGCTATCATCCGGTCGCTTCGGGGTCGCGCTCCTCTGGCTTTTTCTTTTGCAAAATCAACAACTTAGCCT
Source organism: uncultured Burkholderiaceae bacterium (assembly GCA_964657365.1). GTDB lineage: Bacteria > Pseudomonadota > Gammaproteobacteria > Burkholderiales > Burkholderiaceae_C > Schlegelella_A. The sequence goes on along the minus strand of CAZZVH010000493.1, from coordinate 2,066 downwards.
GAGACCGTACGCCGCGCCATGCGCCTCCACTCGATCAAGCTCTCGGGCTTCAAGTCCTTCGTCGAGCCGACCCACCTGCAACTGCCCGGCCAGCTCGTCGGCGTCGTCGGCCCGAACGGTTGCGGCAAGTCGAACATCATCGATGCCGTCCGCTGGGTGCTGGGCGAGAGCAAGGCCAGCGAGTTGCGTGGCGAGTCGATGCAGGACGTCATCTTCAACGGCTCCGGCCTGCGCAAGCCGGCCGGCCGCGCCAGCGTCGAGCTGGTCTTCGACAACGCCGCGGGCCGTGCCGGCGGCTCGTGGAACCGTTTCTCCGAGATCGCCGTCAAGCGCGTGCTGACGCGCGACGGCACCAGCAGCTATCACATCAACAACCAGGCGGTCCGCCGCCGCGACGTCCAGGACGTGTTCCTCGGCACGGGCCTGGGCCCGAGGGCCTACGCCATCATCGGCCAGGGCACGATCTCGCGGATCATCGAGAGCAAGCCCGAGGAGCTGCGCCTGTTCCTCGAGGAAGCCGCGGGCGTGTCCAAGTACAAGGAACGCCGCCGCGAGACCGAGAACCGCCTGAAGGACACGCGCGAGAACCTCACCCGCGTCGAGGACATCCTTCGCGAGCTGAACCAGAACCTCGACAAGCTCGAGGTGCAGGCCGAGGTCGCCGGCCGCTATCGCACGCTCCAGCACGACGCGCAGCTCAAGCAGCACCAGCTCTGGTTCCTCAAGCACCGCGACGCCGCGCGCGAGGAAGAGCGGGTCGGCGCGGCACTGGTGGCGGCCGTGTCGGCGCTCGACGCACGTGTCGCCGAGCTGCGCCACGCCGAGGCGGAGCTCGAGGCGATCCGCCAGTCGCACTACGACGCCAACGACGCGCTGCACGCGGCGCAGGGTGCGCTCGGCGAGGCCGGCCTCGAGGTCAGCCGCATCGAGGAGCGCATCCGCTACGTGACCGAAGGCCGTGCCCAGCTGACGCGCCAGCGCGCCGATCTGGAAGGCCAGCTGCGCGGCTGGCAGGCGCGCGAGGGCGAGGCGCGCGTCGAGCACGAACGCGCCGGCGGCCTGATCGAGGCGGCCCGGAGCGCGAGCCTGGCGCTGGGCGACGAGGTCGGTGCGCACGCGACGGTCCTGGCTGCCGCCGACGCGGCGCTGCGCGCGGCCCAGGCCGCCAGCGGCACGCAGCGCGACGTGGTGGCCGGCGTGGCGCAGCAGATCCAGGTCGCCGCCGCCGAGATGCGCGGCATCGACGAGCGATTGCGCCAGGGCGAGGCTCGCCGCGACAAGCTGGTCGGCGAGGAACGTGGCCTCGCGCCGATCGATCCGGGGCAACTCGAAGGTGCGACGCAGCGCGCGACGGCGGCCGATGCCGCGCACGTCGCCGCCGAAGCGCTGATGGCGGAGTGGGCCGAGCGCGTGCCTGCCCTCGAGGAGCAGCGCCGCAACCGGCAGGCCGCGGCGAACGACGAGGCGAAGAGGCACGCCGAGCTCGGCGCGCGCCTCGACGCCCTGAAGGCGCTGCAGGAAAAGGTCCAGGTCGAGGACAAGCTCAAGCCCTGGCTTGCACGCCACGGCCTGGAATCGCTGCAGGGCCTCTGGCGCCGGGTGCGCATCGAGCCTGGCTGGGAGGCTGCCCTCGAGGCGGCCCTGCGCGAGCGGCTGGGCGCCCTCGAGATCGGCCGCCTCGACACGGTGCGCGCCTTCGCCGCCGATCCGCCGCCGGCCCGTCTCGCCTTCTTCACTGCGCCGTCGGCCCAGGTGCCGGCGACGCATCGGACCCTGCCGCGCCTGGCCGATCGCCTGCAGCTCGGCGATGCCGGGCTGACCGCCTTGCTCGGCGACTGGCTCGAAGGCGTCTACACCGCCGACGACATCGACGCCGCGCTCGCCGCACGCGCCAGCCTGACCCACGGCGAGGTCGTGATGACGCGCGAAGGCCATGCCGTCAGCGCCTTCGCGATCAGCTTCTACGCGCCCGATTCGCAGCAGGCCGGCCTGCTCGCGCGAGCCCAGGAGATCGAGAACCTCGACAGGCAGACGCGGGCCCAGGTGATCCTCGCGGACGAAGCGAA
>CAZZVH010000492.1:0-2632 GCA_964657365.1 uncultured Burkholderiaceae bacterium | reverse complement strand
CGGTGGTGACGGCGGTGGCCGTTCCGGTGGTGGCGGCGGCGGCAGCCGCGGCGGCTACTGAGCCGAGCGTCGAAGGGCTCCCTCGGGAGCCTTCGGTCAGAAGAGGCGGTGCAGCGAAAGCGCACCGCCTTTTTGTTGCGCGCCTTGTTGCCGCGGGCGAGTCATTCGCCACGCCGCTTCTTGCGCGGCCGGCCTGCCAGCAAGCGATCGAACAGCGCGTTCGGCAGGAGCCGCATCAAGCGCGCGACGACGCCCATCTGCCACGGGATGAAGCGCAGGCTGGCGCCGGCATCGATCGCGCGCACGGCCCGGTCGGCGAACACGGCGGCGCTGGTCAGGAACGGCATCGCGTAGCGGTTGCCCTGCGTCAGCGGCGTGTCGATGTAGCCGGGTGCGATCGTCACGACCTTGACGCCGTCGGCGCGCAGCTCGCCGCGCAGGCTCTCGCAGTAGCTGAACACGGCCGCCTTGCTCGAGCAATAGGCGCCATGGCCCGGCAGGCCGCGGATGCCGGCGACGCTGGCGATGCCGACCAGCGTGCCCGAGCGGCGTGCGCGCATCGCCGCCACGAAGGGCTGGAAGGTGGCGGCCATGCCGAGGTTGTTGGGCTCGTAGGTCGCACGCATCACATCCAGATCGGCGAGGTCGGCGGTGTCGATGCCGACGCTGATGCCGGCATTGGCGATCACCACGTCGGGCAGCCCTTGCGACTCGATGCAGGCGCGGCCGGCGCCGGTGATGGCGGCGATGTCGCGCACGTCGGCGGCATAGACGGCGTACCGCGCCGCGTCGATGCCGGCCGCGGCCGCCCAGCGCGTGACCTCGTCGGTGCGCCGCGCCACCAGGGCGAGCCGGCAGCCGTCGGCCGCGAAGCGTGCCGCGAGCGCCTGGCCGATGCCGCTCGATGCGCCCGTGATGAAGACGAGCCGACCGCTCGCGGCCGTCATCGCGCGGCTTTCTTCGCCGACGTGAAGCTGGCGCTCGTCGGGCCCGTGAAGTCGATGACGCGGGACAGGTTGTCGTAGTTCATGCCGGCGGCCCGGATCACGCTGGTGCCTTGCGTCACGACCACGGGCTTGTCCGACTGCACCTGCTCGATGTTGCGGAAAGCCTGCAGGAACTCGCTCCGGAATTCGATCGTCTCGTCCTGCTCGGTCGCCGGCCGCGTGACGTGGGCGTCGCCGAGCAGCTGGACGTCGCTGCCGTCGCCGTTCGAGAGCGCGTGCTTCGCCGTGGCCAGCGTGACGGCTCCGTTCTGGCCGACCGCACGGATGCGGGCGTCGTCGATCTCGAGCGTGTCGTTGTCGGGGAAGTGGCGCAGTTGCGCACCCTCGATCTGCGTCCGCAGCGAGCCGTCGGGCGCGAACCGCTGGACGACGAAGCGGTTCATGACGTAGTCGGCATCGTGGCGCGCGGCCGGCGCGGCCCGGCGCACGTCGACCGTCGGCGCATTGCGCACCAGCCACCAGGTGCCGGCGGCCAGCACGGCCATCATGATGAGCGGCAGGTAGGCCGAGCCGAGATCGAGCAGGCGCAGGTACCAGGGCGCCGCCGGCGCGACCGGCTCCGGGCCGGCGAAGGAGAGATCGACGGGGCCGCTGTCATCGTCGAGACCGCTTGCCTCGGCCTCGACGTCGTCAGCGCGCGCCATCCAGGGAGCGCTGTTCGCCGCGCAGCAGCGCTGCATAGCGGCCGGCCGCGACCAGCAGCAGGTCGCAGAATTCGCGCGCCGCGCCATGGCCACCGGCGGCCGCGGTGACGTGATCGGCGATCGCACGGGCTTCGATGTGCGCGCCGGGCGGCGCGCACGAAAACGCGGCGTGGCGCATCAGCGGCAGGTCGGGCCAGTCGTCGCCCATCACGGCGACGCGCGACCAGCCGAGGCCGAGAGTCGCGAGCACGTCGTGCGCGGCGGCGAGCTTGTCCGCGACACCGTAGGACGCGTGCGCCAGGCCGAGCTCGGCGACGCGCCGGCGCACGGCCGGCGAATCCCGGCCGGTGATGACGACGGGGACGATGCCGCCGGCGACGAGCAGCTTCATGCCCTGGCCGTCGAGCGTCGAGAACGCCTTGAAGACTTCGCCCGCGTCGCCGATGTAGATGCGCGCGTCGGTGAGGACGCCGTCGACGTCGAAGATGGCCGCGGCGATGCCGTCGCCGCTGCCTCGCGCGGCCAGCAGCAGCTCGGGCGGGAAGGCGATCGCCGGCTCGACGGGCGCCGTCGCGTCGGCGCCTGCGGCCGGCCCTCCGCCTCCGCCGGCATGCATCAGATGACCTTCGCCCGCATCAGGTCGTTGGTGTTGAGCGCGCCGATGAGGTGGCCGGCATCGTCGACCACCAGCAGCCCCGTCACGCGGTGCAGCTCCATCATGTCGGCCGCTTCCACCGCCAGCGCGGTGCTGCGGATGCGGTGCGGCGTGCCCTTCATGACGTCGCCGGCGGCGAGGCCGCGCAGGTCGGCGCCGGTCTCGATCAGGCGGCGCAGGTCGCCGTCGGTGAAGATGCCGCAGATCGTGCCGCCGTCGCGCGTCACGGCGGTGAAGCCGAAGCCCTTGCGCGTCATCTCGCGCAGCATCTGCGGCACGAGCGTGGCGATGTCAACGCTCGGCACCTCGTCGCCGCCGTGCATCAG
>CAZZVH010000491.1:0-2634 GCA_964657365.1 uncultured Burkholderiaceae bacterium | reverse complement strand
CCGGCGTGCTGGCCGCCGAGTACGTCGCGCAGCAGCCGAGCGACGGCAGCGTGCTGCTGATGGCGCACATCAACAGCCATGCGCTCGCACCCAGCCTGCAACCGAAGTTGCGCTACAACGCCGAGCGCGATTTCGTGCCGATCATCCTGGTCGGCGTGACGCCGAACCTGCTGATCTGCAGCCCGTCGCAGCCGGCGAAGACGGTGAAGGACGTGGTCGCGCTGTGCAAGGCGCAGCCGGGCATCGTCACCTTCGGCTCGGCCGGCAACGGCTCGGCGCAGCATCTGGCGCTCGAGATGTTCAAGCTGCGGGCCAAGGTCGACGCGTTGCACATTCCCTACAAGGGCAGCGGCCCGCTGCTTGTCGATTTGATGGGCGGGCAGATCCAGTACAGCTTCGAGACCATGACGGCGGCGACGCCGCACGTGCGCGGCGGCAAGGTGATCGCCATCGCGCAGACGCGCACCAAGCGCGCCAAGGGCCACCCGACCGTGCCGACGATGCAGGAATCGGGTTTCGACGGCTTCGAGGCGACGACCTGGTACGGCCTGGTCGGCCCGGGCAAGCTGCCCACGCCGATCGCGCAGAAGATCAACGCCGACGTCAACACCATCCTCGCCATGCCCGACGTGCAGGCGCAGCTCGACACCTACGGCGCGGAAGACGGCGGCGGCAGCTCGGAAAAGTTCGCGGCCTTCATCCATTCCGAGATCGCCAAGTGGGGCAAGGTCGTGAAGGACGCCGACGTCAAGGTCGACATCTGATCGGCCGGCGCTAGCTCAGTCGAGGCGTCGCGCGTCCTCGATGACCTTGCCGTCGTTGGGCAGCGTGCCGGGTGCATGCACGACGACCGTTCCGCGCAGCTTGGTCACCTCGCGGATGGTGTCGGCGATGCGTTCGGGCAGCCCCTCGGGGGTCGCGCCGTCGAGCTCGATCGTCAGGGTCATGCGGTCGTCGGCACGCTCGCCGCTGACGACCAGCCGCGCCCGCCGGATCTCGGGATGGCGGCGGACGATCTCGGCGACCTGCGGCGGGTGCACGAACATGCCGCGCACCTTCACCGACTGATCGGCGCGCCCGAGCCAGCCGCGGATGCGCAGGTTCGTTCGGCCGGTCGGGCAGGCCCCCGGCAGCACGGCAGACAGATCGCCGGTGCCGAAGCGGATCAGCGGGTAGTCCGGATTGAGCGTCGTGACGACGACCTCGCCGACCTCGCCGTCGGCGACCGGATCGCCGGTGCCCGGCCGCACGATCTCGAGCAGCACGCTCTCGTCCACGACGAGGCCTTCGCGCGCTTCGGTCTCGTAGGCGACGAGACCGAGATCGGCGGTTCCGTAGCTCTGGTAGCCGGCGACGCCGCGCTCCTGCAGCCACTGCCGCAGCGCGAGCGGGAACCCTTCGCCGCCCAGCGATGCCTTCGTCAGCGAGGGCAGGACGACGCCCATCTCGTCCGCCTTCTCGAGCAGGATGCGCAGGAAGCTCGGCGTGCCGGCATAGGCATCGGGCCGCATGTCGACCATCGTCTGCACCTGCAGCTCGGTCTGGCCGGTGCCGGCCGGGAACACGGTGCAGCCGATGGCTGCCGCGCCGCTTTCCATCATCGAGCCGGCGGGCGTGAAGTGGTAGCTGAAGGCGTTGTGCACCAGGTCGCCGGCGCGAAAGCCGGCCGCGAACAGGGCGCGCGCCATGCGCCAGTAATCGGGTCGGGCGGCCTCGGGCTCGTAGATCGGCCCGGGCGATGCGAACACCTTGCTGGCCCGACGTGCGGGCGGCGCGTCGCCCCAGGAGATGCTCGAGAAGCCGCCGAAGAGATCGCCTGCACGGCCCGTGCGCTGCGCCTCGAGCAACTCGTTCTTTCGGATCACCGGCAGCGCGGCGAGCCGCGCACGCGTCGTGACGCCGGCGCTGTCGATGCCGCGCAGGCTGACGGCGAAGGCCCGTGCATTGGCCTGGGCGTTGGCGATCTGGCCCGGCAATGCGGCCAGCAACGCCACCTCGCGCACGAGCGGTTCGCGCGTCTCGAGCGCGTCGAAGAACGTGCTCACGCGTCAGTCTTCCTCGAGGCGCCTGGCGCGCAGGCGGGCTTCGTCGACGAGCTTGCGCTGCTCGGCCGGCGTCGCCAGCGGGAACGGGTCGAAGCCGGTGCCGCCTGGCTTCTTGAGGTCGGCGGACAGCACGCCCGCGACGTCGTGGAAGTGGACGAACGCGTCGCGGCGAGCGTAGAAGACGCCGGGCGTCTTCTCCTGGACGCCCTTGATCTCGCGCAGCTGCCTCAGGAGCGGCAACAGCGTCTGCAGGGCGGCGGCATCGGCACGGGCCATGGCATCGATCCCCGTCAGGAGAGCCAGCGCTTGCGGCGCTTGTAGCTCTTGGCGTCGCGGTAGCTCTTGCGCTCGCCCGAGGCGCTGCCGGTGCCGAGATAGAACTCGCGCACGTCCTCGTTCTCGCGCAGCATCGACGCGGCGCCGTCCATCACGACGCGTCCGCTCTCGAGGATGTAGCCGTAGTCGGCGTAGCGCAGCGCCATGTTCGTGTTCTGCTCAGCGAGCAGGAAGGTCACGCCCTCCCTGGTGTTGAGATCGCGCACGATCTCGAACACCTCCTCGACGATCTGCGGCGCCAGGCCCATCGACG
>CAZZVH010000490.1:0-2687 GCA_964657365.1 uncultured Burkholderiaceae bacterium | reverse complement strand
CGCTCGACGGCTACATCGACACCATGCATTTCGACGAAGCATGGCTGCCGCACGCCGCTTTCCACAAGTTCTACGGCTCGTTCCACGCCATGGGCAAGAACCGGAAGCGGCCGAAGAACCAGATCGTGTTCGCGACGCAGTCGACGCACAAGCTGCTGGCCGGCATCAGCCAGGCCTCGCAGGTGCTCGTGCAGGACGCGCAGAAGCGAAAGCTCGATCCGCACCTCTTCAACGAGGCCTACCTCATGCACAGCTCGACGAGCCCGCAGTACGCGATCATCGCGTCGTGCGACGTCTCGGCGGCGATGATGGAAGCGCCGGGCGGGCGCGCGCTGGTCGAGGAAAGCATCGACGAATCGCTCGATTTCCGCCGGGCGATGCGCAAGGTCGACAAGGAGTACGGCAAGGACTGGTGGTTCAAGGTCTGGGGGCCGGAGAAGCTCGTCGCCGAAGGCACGATCGGCACCAGTGCCGACTGGACGCTCAAGGCCAACGCCAAGTGGCACGGCTTCGGCGACCTGGCCGAGGGCTTCAACCTGCTCGACCCGATCAAGTGCACGCTGATCACGCCGGGGCTCGACATGTCGGGCAAGTTCGCCAAGACCGGCATTCCGGCGGCGATCGTCACCAAGTACCTGGTCGACCATGGCGTCGTCGTCGAGAAGACCGGGCTCTATTCGTTCTTCATCATGTTCACGATCGGCATCACCAAGGGCCGCTGGAACACGCTGCTGACGGCGCTGCAGCAGTTCAAGGACGATTTCGACCGCAACCAGCCGTGCTGGAAGGTGATGCCGGAGTTCACGGCGGCGCACCCGAAATACGAGCGCGTCGGCCTGCAGGATCTCTCGCAGAGCATCCACGCCTTCTATGCCAAGAACGACATCGCCCGCCTGGTCACCGACATGTACCTGTCCGACATCCAGCCGAAGATGAAGCCGAGCGACGCCTTCGCCTGCATCGCGCACGGCAAGACCGAGCGGGTGGAGATCGACCAGCTCGAGGGCCGCGTCTCGACGACCCTGCTGACGCCGTATCCCCCTGGCATCCCGCTGCTCATCCCGGGCGAGATGTTCAACAAGAAGATCGTCGACTACCTGCGCTTCACGCGCTCGTTCAACAAGGCCTTCCCGGGCTTCGACACCGACGTGCACGGCCTCATGTCGATGGTCGAGCTCGAAGGCGTCGGCGTCGAGGACGGCAAGTACTTCGTCGACTGTGTGGCCGAGAAAGCCTAGGCCGCGCCGGAACTAGCCGACGTTGGCCATGGCGTGGCTGAAGCCGGCGTCGACGTACGTGATCTCCGAGGTGACGCCCGCGGCCAGGTCCGACAGCAGGAACGCGGCGACGTTGCCGACGTCGTCGATCGTCACGTTGCGGCGCAGCGGCGCCGTCTGCTCGACCGCTTCGAGGATCTTGCCGAAGCCTTTGATGCCCGAGGCCGCCAGTGTCTTGATCGGCCCCGCCGAGATGCCGTTGACGCGGATGCCGCGCGGTCCGAGGCTCGATGCGAGGTAGCGCACCGACGCCTCGAGCGACGCCTTCGCCAGCCCCATCGTGTTGTAGTTGGGAACGCTGCGCAGCGCCCCCAGATAGGTGAGGGTGAGCAAGGCCGCCTTGGGGTTCAGGCGCGGCGCGGCGGCCTTGGCCAGGGCGGGGAAGCTGTAACTCGAGATGTCGTGGGCGATCCGGAACGCCTCGCGTGACAGGCCTTCGAGGAAGTCGCCGGCGATGGCTTCCTTCGGTGCGAAGCCGATCGAATGGACGAATCCGTCGAAGGTCGGCCAAGCCTCGCCGAGCTCGGCGAAGAGGCGGTCGATCTGGCCGTCGTCGGCCACGTCGCAATCGAACACGAGGCTGGAACCGAACTCGGCCGCGAAGCCGGACACCCGCTCCTTGAAGCGCTCGCCCTGGTAGCTCAGCGCGACTTCCGCGCCTTCGCGATGGCAGGCCTTCGCGATGCCGTAGGCGATCGATCGGTTCGAGAGAACCCCGGTGACGAGAAAGCGCTTGCCGGCGAGAAAACCCATGTGGTCCCCAGGGGATGTGGATGCGCCGGATTCTGGCATTGGGCCGAACGCGGCTTATGCCTCTTGACAGCACCGCGGCTTGCCCGTAGTCGCGAGGAAGGATACAATTCCGCTTTCGCCGCTTACACGGGGCAGCAGATCTGGATGCCGCGAGGGAAGCTCGAGGCGGCCAGGTCACTAGATAGCGTCAAGTGGGCGGATCTTCCGGCCCATTTTTTTTTGCCCGATCGCTTTTCACTGCAGCTTTCAACGTCATCTCGAACAGACTCGCCGCCCCATGACACAGCACTCGATCATCGACACGACCGTTCGTGGCCTCGGCTACGACCTGGTGGATGTCGAGCGCGCGCCTGGCGGCCTCCTGCGGGTGACGATCGATCACCCTTTCGCCGGGGCGATGTCGGATGCGCCGGAGCGGTTCATCAACGTCGACGATTGCGAGAAGGTGACGCGGCAGCTCCAGCACGTGCTGGAAGTCGAAGGCATGGCCTACGAGCGCCTCGAGGTGTCGTCGCCCGGCCTCGACCGCCCGCTCAAGACCGCGGCCGATTTCGCGCGCTTCGAGACCGAGCAGGTCGAGGTGACGCTGAAGGTGCCGTTCAAGGGCCGCAAGCGCTTCCGTGGCGAGTTGCTGGCCCATGCGGGCGCCTGGCGCCT
>CAZZVH010000489.1:0-2692 GCA_964657365.1 uncultured Burkholderiaceae bacterium | reverse complement strand
GCGATCGCCAGGCGCTGGCGCTGGCCGCCGCTGAACTGCGCCGGATAGCGCTGCAAGCCGTCGCGCGGCAGGCGCACCTGGTCCATCAGCTGCGCGGCGAGGGCACGTGCCTCGGCGGTGGTGGCGCCGAAGTTGACGGCACCTTCCATGATCGAATCGCCGACCCGCCGGCGCGGGTTGAGCGAGCGGTTCGGATCCTGGAACACGACCTGCACGCGCGAGCGCAAGGGCCGCAGGCGCGACTCGGGCAGCAGCGCCACCTCGGCATCGCCCCAGTGCACATAGCCCGCGCTCGGCTCGATCAGGCGGATCAGGCAGCGCGCCAGCGTCGACTTGCCCGAGCCGGATTCGCCGACCACGCCGATCGTCTGGCCGGCATGCAGCGAGAGCGTCGCGCCGGTCAAGGCGGTCGTCGTGCGGGCGCGGCCGAGCCAGTCGCGGCTGACGTAGGTCTTGGCGAGCGCGAGGGCGCGCAGGATCGCCGCGCCTGTGGGTTCGGCGCGTGCCGGCGGCGGCGTCGATCCGGGCACCGCGGCGAGCAGCATCCGCGTGTAGTCGACCTGCGAATGCAGCAGCACGTCGTCTCGCGTGCCGTATTCCACCGCGCGGCCGTCGCGCATCACCATCACGTCGTCGGCGATCTCGGCGACGACGCCCATGTCGTGCGTGATGAAGAGCACCGCCATCCGCTGCTCGGCCTGCAGCTCGGCGATGAGGCCGAGCACCTCCTTCTGCGTCGTCACGTCGAGGGCCGTGGTCGGCTCGTCGCACAACAGCAGGGCAGGCTTGAGGATCACCGCCATGGCGATGACGATGCGCTGCCGCTGGCCGCCGGAGAGCTGGTGCGGATAGCTGCGCATCATGCGTTCCGGGTCGGGCAGGCGAACGCGCGCGAGAACGCGCAGGATCTCGGCACGCCGCTGCGCCGCCGGCCAGCGCTTGTGCGTGCGCAGCAGCTCGTCGATCTGCGCGCCGCAGCGCATCACCGGGTTGAGCGCCGTCATCGGCTCCTGGAACACCATGCCCATGGCCTGGCCGCGCAGGGCGCGGAGGCGTGCGGTGCCGGCGTCGAGCAGCGATTCGCCTTGCAGCCGCACGCTGCCCTGCATCGCCCGCAGCTCGCGGGGCAGCAGGCCCATCACGGCCGTGGCCAGCACCGATTTGCCCGAGCCGGATTCGCCGACGATGCAGAGCGTCTTGCCGGCGAAGACCGAGAAGCCGATGCCTTCGACGGCGTGCGGGCGGTCGGCGCCGTGCGGCAAGGCGACGTGGAGGTCGTCGACGACCAGCACGGGCGTGTCGGATGGCGGTGCCGTCGTCATGTGCCGCGCTTGGCGAACTTCGGATCGAGCACGTCGCGCAGGCCGTCGCCGAGCAGGTTGATGGCGAGCACGGTGGGCACCAGGAACAGCGCCGGGAACAGCACGTTGCCCGGATAGGTCGAGAACTGGATGCGGCCTTCGGCCATGATGTTGCCCCAGGTCGGCACGTCGGCGGGCAGGCCGAGGCCGAGGAAGCTGAGGATGGCTTCGGTGAGCACCGCCGATGCGGCGATGAACGTGCCCTGGACGATCAGCGGCGCCATCGCGTTGGGCAGGATGTGCCGCCACAGGATCGTCGCCGTCGGGGTCGCCAAAGCGCGTGCGGCCTCCACGAACGGCTCTTCGCGCAGGCTCAGCACGAGGGCGCGCACGAGCCGCGTCACGCGCGGGACCTCGGGCACGGCGATGGCGACGACGACCGTCCACAAGGTGGCGCCGAGCGCAGCGACCAGGGCGATCGCGAACAGGATCGCCGGGATCGCCATCAGGCCGTCCATCACGCGCATGAGCACCGCGTCGACCGGCCGGAAGTAGCCGGCGAGCATGCCGAGCGCGGCGCCGAACACGATCGCGACGATCGCCGTGAAGGCCGCGACCAGCAACGACGTGCGGGTGCCGTAGAGCACGCGGCTGTAGATGTCGCGGCCGAAGCTGTCGGCGCCCATCCAGAAGGTGTGTCGCACCGAGACGCCGCCCGGCAATGCGAACTCGCCGCGGCTGCCGGCATCGGTGTTGATGTTGGCCGAATCCATGGCCGAGGGGTCGACCGTGCCGAGCAGCGGCGAGCAGGCGGCGATCAGCAGCAGCGCGCCGATCACGATCACGCCGAAGCGGAACGCGCCGTTGCTCCAGAGGCGGTGCCAGAGCGCCATCAGTAGCGGATCCGTGGGTCGAGCGCGAGATAGCTCAGGTCGACCCCGAGGTTGACGAGCACGTAGAGCACGCTGAAGCAGAGGACGACGCCCTGGATCACCGGGAAATCGCGGTTGAGCACGGCATCGACGGTGAGCGAGCCGAGCCCGGGGATGGCGAACACCGTCTCGGTGACGACGACCCCGCCGATCAGCAGCGCCACGCCGATGCCGATCACGGTGACGATCGGCACCGCCGCGTTGGCCAGCGCGTGGCGCAGCATGAGCGCGAGCTCGCCGATCCCTTTCGCGCGGGCGGTGCGGATGTAGTCTTCCGTCAGCGCCTCGGAGACCGCCGCGCGCGTCACGCGGGCGATCAGGGCGATGTAGATCGTCGAGAGCGCGAGCCACGGCAGCAGCAGGTGCCCGAACCACGGGCCGATGCCTTCCGACGACGGCCCGAACAGCCGCCGGTAGCCTTGCACCGGCAGCCAGTGCAGGCGCACCGAGAAGACGTAG
>CAZZVH010000488.1:0-2694 GCA_964657365.1 uncultured Burkholderiaceae bacterium | reverse complement strand
AGCGTCGTCGACTTGCCGGCGCCGTTGGCGCCGAGCAGCGTCACCACCTCGCCGGCGTCGACCGAGAGCGAGAGGCCGTGCAGCGCCTCGATCTCGCCGTAGCGGACGGTCAGGCCCTCAAGCGTGAGCAGGGGCATCGGGCTCGGTTCCGAGGTAGGCGGCGATGACGTCGGGCTGGCGCAGCACGTCGGCCGCGACGCCGTCGGCGATGCGCCGGCCGAAGTTGAGGACGGTGATGCACTGCGCGACCTCGGTCACCAGCGTCATGTCGTGGTCGATGATGAGGATCGTCATGCCCTTGGCGGCGATGCGCTTGAGGAGGTCGCGCAGGCCGAGCTTCTCGGTCGAGTTGAGGCCGGCGGCGGGTTCGTCGAGCAGGAGCAGCGTCGGGTTGCCGGCCAATGCCCGGGCGATCTCGATCAGCCGCTGGTGCCCGTACGAGAAGCTCGGCACGAGCTCCTGCGCGCGCGTCTCGAGGCCGACGAAGGCCAGTGCCGCACGCGCCCGCTCCACGAGCGCCGCGTGGCCGGCGCCGACATCGTTGCCCGGGTGCTCCGCGCCGATCACCACGTTCTCGAGCGCCGTCATCGAGCGGAACAGGCGGATGTTCTGGAAGGTGCGGCCCATGCCGGCGGCGGTGCGCGCATGCGTCGGCAGCGTCGTCACGTCACGGCCGTCGAGGACGATGCTGCCGGCGGTCGCGGCGTAGATGCCCGAGAGCACGTTGAGGGTCGTCGTCTTGCCCGAGCCGTTCGGGCCGATCAGCGCGTGCACCTCGCCGCGCCGCACCGAGAACGTGATGTCGTCGACCGCCTTCAGGCCGCCGAAGTGCTTGGCCAGGCCTCTCACTTCGAGGGTGATGGGTGCGGCGGTCTTCGCCTGCTGCACGAGCGTCAGCTCGCCGGCGGCGTCGGTGAACGGCGGCGGCACGAACCACCGCCGGATGTGGTGCTGCACGAAGCCCCAGATGCCGTCGGGCATGTAGCGGATGATGAGGATGATCGACAGGCCGTAGATGGCGAGATACAGGCCGGGCACGCTCTTCAGGAAGCGCAGGCTCTCCGGCAGGACGATCAGCAGCGCCGTGCCGATCAGCGCGCCGACCGGCGAGGCGACGCCGCCGAGCAGCGTCATCGTGATGAAGACGATCGATTCGGCGAAGCTGAACTGGTCGGGGCTGACGTAGGCGAAGCCGCCGGCGAACAGGCCGCCGCCGATGCCGCCGAGCACCGCCGACAACGCGAACGCGGCGACCTTGACGCGGTAGACGTTGACCCCCGCCACGCCGGCGGCGAGCTCGTTGTCTCGCACGGCGCGCATGGCGCGGCCCAGCGGCATCTGCGGCAACCGCCAGACCAGGTAGCCGATCAGCGCCATCGCGAACACGCACATGCCGAGATAGGCGTGCGACGAGACGAAGAGCGGCGGCCGGCCGATGTTGCCGACGCCGTCGGGCCCGTGCGTCACCGGGATCCAGTTGACCATGATGAGCGTGACGATCTGCTGGAAGCTGATCGTCACCATCGCCAGGTAGTGGCCGCCGAGGCGCAGCGTCGTCATGCCGAGGAAGGCGCCCATCACGAGCGCCACGCCCGCGCCCATCGCCAGCGCCAGCCAGAAGTTCATGTGCAAGTCGGCCGTGCCGAGGCCGACGGCATAGGCGCCGAAGCCGAAGAAGGCCGCCTGCGCGAGGTTGATCTGGCCGCACAGGCCGAGCACGACGGTCAGGCCGAACACCGCGATCGCGTAGCTCGCGGTCTGGACCAGGATGTGAATCGTGTAGTCCTGCATCGGCACCAGGCCGACGGCAGCGACGGCCATTGCCGTCAGCACGGCATAGGCGATCGTGCCCTGGATCCTGCGCGGGTTCGCCGTCGAGACCGCCACGTTCACAGGCTTCAAGCCTTCTCCGCGACGCGTTCGCCGAAGATGCCCTGCGGCCGGAAGATCAGGAACGCGACCAGCACGAGGAAGGCGAAGCCGTCCTTGTAGGGCACCGATACGTAGGCGGCGCCGAATGTCTCGATCACGCCGAGCGCGAGGCCGCCGATGATCGCGCCGGTGACGTCGCCGAAGCCGCCGATGATGGTCGCGGCGAAGGCCTTCAGCGCGATGGTCGAGCCCATCTGGATCGACACGAACAGGATCGGCGCGACCAGGATCCCGGCGACGCCGGCCAGCATCGCCGAGTAGACGAAGGTCAGCATGATCATGCTGGCGACCGGGATGCCAAGCAGCGAGGCCATCGTCTTGTCCTGCGACGTCGCCTGCAGCTTCTTGCCGAGCAGCGTGCGCTCGAAGAACCAGTAGTTGAACGCGACCAGGACGAGCGCGACGACCATGATCAGCAGGTACTGGCTGTCGAGATAGACCGGGCCGATCTGGATGCCGGGCGTCTCGAACCAGCCCGACAGCACCTGGGGCTGCGGCCCGTACAGCGCGAGCACGGTGTTGGCCAGGAAGATCGAGGCGCCGATGGTGGCGATGATCACCGGCAGGAACGTGCGGTTGCGCAGCGGGTAGTACACGCCGAGGTTGAACACGGCGCCGAGCACCGCCATGCCGGCGAGCGCGGCGACGAACGACCAGCCGTACGGCCAGTGCAGGTCGACCGCGAACACCACCATCAGGTACGCGCCCACCATCGCGAACTCGCCCTGGGCGAAGTTGACGACGTTGGTGGCGCGGAAGATC
>CAZZVH010000487.1:0-2695 GCA_964657365.1 uncultured Burkholderiaceae bacterium | reverse complement strand
GTGCTCGACCGCTCCGGCCTGGAAGCCGCCGCCTGCGGCTGCTACGCCGCCGATCAGCGCAGCTACCTCGGCTTCGACGGCTGAATCGCGAAGCCGGCGCTGCCGAAGACGCGATCCCAGAACGCGCTCGTCACGCCGTAGCCGCCACGCTGCGCCGCGTGGTGATGCAGCGCGTGCCAGCGCTTGCGCCGTGCCAGCCAGGGGCCGGCGGAGCGCCAGTGGTGCGTCGCATGGTGCGTCACCGCGTAGAGCAGGTAGCCGGACACGACGCCGAGCGTGAGCGCGCAGGCCTGCCAGGCGCCTCCCAGCGCGAGCGCCGGAAGAAAGACCAGGGCGACGATGAGCGATGCGCTCAGGATCGTCGGCGTGCAGATCAGCGCGGTCGGCCGGCGGTGGTGCTCCTCGTGCCAGTGCCTGAAGGGCGCGAGCCCATGCAGGACGAAGCGGTGCAGCAGGTATTCGATGGCTGTCCAGCCGATCCATCCGGCGGCCACGAGGCCGGCCGATTCGAGCCAGCGGCCGGCCGGCGCGAGAGCCGGCGACGCGATGGCGAGCGCGGCCACGGCCGATCCGTAGAGGACGAAATCGGCCCGGTACGCCACCGTGCCGTGTTCCATCGCGAAGAGACCCATCGTCACCAAGCTACCCGCGGTGACACGCGCGGTCTGTGCGTTGGCGAACATATCGCAAACCCGCGGAAGCGTATATTTCCGCCGGAGCATGGAGGAGGTCGCCGCACTGGCGCGGCCCGCGCTCTCGAGGCATCTCATGCAGGTTGCGCGGAACCCGAAGACCAATCATCTGCTCGCCGCCTTGCCTGAGGCGGTGTGGACGCGGTGGGCGCCGATGGTCGAGTGGGTCGACATGCCGCTCGGCGAAGTGCTCTACGAATCGGGCACCCCCCAGAGCCACGTCTACTTCCCGACCACGTCGATCGTCTCCCTGCTGTACGTCATGGAGAGCGGGGCGTCGGCGGAAATCGCGGTGGTCGGCAATGAAGGCGTCGTCGGCATCTCGCTGTTCATGGGCGGCGAAACGACGCCCAGCCGTGCCGTCGTCCAGAGCGCCGGCCAGGGCTTTCGCCTGTCGTCGCAGACCATCAAGGCAGAGTTCAACAGCTCCGGCCCGGTGATGCATCTGCTCCTGCGCTACACCCAGGCGCTCATCACGCAGATGGCGCAGACGGCCGTCTGCAACCGGCACCACACGCTCGACCAGCAGCTGTGCCGGTGGCTGCTGCTCAGCATGGACCGCCTGCGCGGCAACGAGCTGGTGATGACCCAGGAGCTGATCGCCAACATGCTCGGCGTCCGGCGCGAGGGCGTGACGGAGGGCGCCGTCAAGTTGCAGAAGGCCGGCCTGATCCACTACACGCGCGGCCACATCACGGTCCTCGACCGCAAGGGGCTGGAAGCGCGCACCTGCGAGTGCTACGCAGTGGTGAAGAAGGAATATCAACGGCTTCTTCCGGTGGTCATCGCTTCCTGACGCGCGACCCAGGGCAGCGCGGCGCTGTCGTCAGTGCGAGACCAGCGCATAGCGGCCCCTGCCCAGGAGAAGATCCCTGGTCACGCCGCCGAAGGCCCACTCGCGGGCCCGGCTGTGACCGTAGGCGCCGGCGACGATGATGTCCGCACGGCGTGCGTCGGCGATGTCGCCGAGCGCCTTCACATCGTCGCCCGTCGACGTCTGCACGACCGCTTCCGACTGGACGCCGTGGCGTTGCAGCCAGTCGGTCACGTCCGCCAGCGCGGCGCGCGCTTCGGCCAACGCGTCGTTCGGGACCACCGCGACGACGGCGACCTGCCCCGCGAGCCGGAGCAGGGGCAACGCATCGACGATCGCACGTCGCGTTTCGCGGGTGTCTTTCCAGCAGACCATGACGTGCTCCAGGCTCGGCGGAGTTGCCGTGCCGGGCACGATCAGCACCGGCCGGCCGACCTGCATCACCAGCGTGCCGGTGTTGGCCGTCCGCGTCGCGTCGAGCAGGTCGGTCGACTCGACGCAGGTGAGGACGAGATCGGCGGCACGGGCTTCCCTGGCGAGGTAGTCGGCGATGCCCGCGTAGACCACCGTCGAGCGCCACGCCACGGCGACCTTCGAGTCACGCATGGCGGCCCGGAATTCAGCTTCGGCGACCATGAGCTCCTCGGCCATCTCCTGCTGGTTCTGCTGGACGATGTCGCCGCAGTAGCCATCCGCGTAGTACATCTCCATCGGCTGGTAGGCGGCGATGCCGACCACCCGCGTGGCACCCGTGCGTGCCGCCATGTCGTGGGTGGCGCGCAGCAGCGCCTCGTTCGTGCAGCCCAGCTCCATGTGCACCATCAGGGTCGGGTAGGTCATGGAATGTGCTCCCCGGACAGGCGTTCCCGGCGCCGCGGATCGCTCTTTCCGAACGCGCTCTCGAGCGCCCGTTCGAGCTTGCCGACCGCGCCCTGCAGCGCCTGATGCGCCGACGCGGCACGCGCTTCGACGACGACCGGCGCCAGGCCGACCGGATGGGCCTCGAGAAGACAGTGGATCTCCTCGGGCTCGCCCTTGCCTGCGCCGATGACGTCGGACAGATGCGCTTCGACGCGTGTGACACGCTCGCCGTAGTGGCCGACGGCCTGGGCGACGGACGTTTCGAGGTACTCGGCCATCGCCTGGCGGCCGTCGGTGCGGGGGCCCGCGTTGAGGAGGACTTTCATGG
>CAZZVH010000486.1:0-2696 GCA_964657365.1 uncultured Burkholderiaceae bacterium | reverse complement strand
CCGCCGAACAGCTCGCCGATCTCGGGCAGGCTCTTCTGCGTCATCTCCTTGGCGATGTACATGGCGATCTGGCGCGGCCGGGCGATCGAGGCGGGCCGCTTCTTCGAGTACATGTCGGCGACCTTGATCTTGTAGAAGTCGGCCACCGTCTTCTGGATGTTCTCGACGCCGACCTGCCGGTTCTGGATCGAGAGCAGGTCCTTCAGGGCTTCGCGGGCCAGCTGGATGTTGATGTCCTTGTGGCTGAAGCGCGAGTACGCCAGGATCTTGCGCAACGCGCCTTCGAGCTCGCGGACGTTGGCGCGCACGTTCTTGGCGACGAAGAAGGCGACGTCTTCCGGCATCGGCGTCGCTTCCTGGTCGGCCTTCTTCATCAGGATGGCGACCCGCATCTCGAGCTCGGGCGGCTCGATCGCGACCGTCAGCCCGGCATCGAAGCGGGAGGTCAGGCGCTCGTCGATGTCGACCAGGCCCTTGGGATAGGTGTCGCTGGTCATGATGATGTGCGCGCGCTTGGCCAGCAACGCCTCGAAGGCGTTGAAGAACTCTTCCTGCGTGCGCTCCTTGCCGGCCAGGAACTGGACATCGTCGATCAGGAGCAGGTCGAGCGAGTGGTACTTCGACTTCAGCTCGTCGAAGGTCTTGCGCTGGTAGTTCTTCACCACGTCGGTGATGAACTGGTCGGCGTGCAGGTAGAGGATGCGGGCATCGGGCCGGTCGGCCAGCAGGGCGTTGCCGACGGCATGGATAAGGTGCGTCTTGCCGAGGCCGACGCCACCGTAGATGAAGAGCGGGTTGTACATCTGCCCGGGGGCGCCCGCGACGTGCAGCGCCGCGGTGCGGGCCATCTGGTTGGCCCGTCCCGGCACGAGGGTGTCGAAGCTCAGGGCGGGGTTGAGACGGCTCCGGGACGGCTGCAGCGACGACGCGCCGCTGTCGAACGCGGGATGGCCGTTGCGGGTGACGGCGCCCGACGCGCTGCTGCGCGGCGGCGGCATCGTCACCGGGGCGGCGGGCAGGGAGGCGCCGTCGCGGGGAGCCAGCGTGATGTCGAGCTGGACGGGCTTGCCGGCGATCTCGCTCAGCGCCGTTTCGATCCTGCCGGCGTACTGGGCGCGGATCCAGTCGAGCTTGAAGCGGTTCGGCACGCGGATCGTCACCGTGGCGCCGGCGTCGCCGCGATCGGCGATCTCTGCATCGGCGAGCGGGCGGATCCAGGTGTTGAATTGCTGGTCGGGCAGCTCGGTGGCGAGGCGTTCGCAACCGCGTTGCCAGAGGTCGGCTCGCATGTGTGGAGAAGTCTTCCCTGAAAGCCGGCCATTGTAGCGCGGGGCGACCGGCCACCATGCAGTTATCCACAGGGAAAACGAGCGTGTATGGGGTAGCCCGTGCCATACGCGACCCGGATCCAGCGGTTGACGCGGCGCCCACTTCTTGCTGTAATCGCGGGTTCGCCTGAAGCCACGTCTTCCAGGCCACGGAAAACACCATGAAACGCACCTACCAAGCCTCCAAAGTCCGCCGCGCCCGCACGCACGGCTTTCTCGTCCGCATGAAGTCGCGGGGCGGACGCGCCGTGATCAACGCCCGGCGCGCCAAGGGCCGCAAGCGCCTGGCGGTCTGACCGGCCGCAGCGCGCGGTCGATGCCTCGCCGGCAGACAGCGGTGGAGGCCATGGCAAGGCTCCGTACATCCGTCGATTTCGAGCGCGTGCTGCGTACCGGCAGTCGCGCGCGCACACCGCATTTCGCCGTTCACCATGTCAGCGGCTCGCCCAAAGGCGTTGCGCACCCCGCGCCCCGCCAGGGGGAAACGGAGTTATCCACAAATCTGAGCCCGGATGGTGCATCGGATGTGGACAACGTGCAGGTGAAGCGCCTCGGCGTGGTCGTGCCGAAGCGCCACGCCCGGCGCGCGGTGACCCGCACCTTGCTCAAGCGCCAGATCTACGCTGCGGGCGAGCGCCACGCAGCGGCGCTCGACGTCGGCATGTGGGTCGTGCGCTTGCGTGCGCCGTTCGACAAGACCGTCTTTCCCAGTGCGGCGTCGGCGGCTCTTCGGCTGCTGGCCCGGGACGAGCTCGAAACCCTGTTTCGCGCGGTCGTCGCCGGGTCGACGCGGTGACGTCGCTCCTGGCCAGGGGACTGATGGGCGCGGTTCGCGGCTATCGGTTTCTGCTCAGCCCGTGGCTCGGCAGCAGTTGCCGCTTCGAGCCGACCTGCTCGGCCTACGCGCTGGGCGCGCTCGAACGTCACGGCGCCGCCGTCGGAACGCTCCTGACGGTCGGCCGCATCGCCCGCTGCGCACCCTGGTGCCAGGGCGGCCACGACCCGGTACCGGCGCGCTCGCCGCGGCTCTTCACTTCGTTGCTGGCGCGACCTGATCGCGCCGTCCAGGCGGCGACTCCCGATTCTTCCGAACCTTCCACGTCATGACCGACATCCGCCGCACGATTCTCTGGGTGGTGTTCTCCGCATCGCTGTTCCTGATCTACGACGCCTGGCAGCGCCACAACGGCCAGCCCTCGTTCTTCACGCCGCGTCCTGCTGCCACGGCTGCCGTGGTGCCGCCACCCGTCTCGCCGGCGGTCCCCGGCACCTCCGTCGCCTCGGCCAGCCTCGGCGCGGCCGGCCCGGCCGCGTCGTCGGCCGTCGGCGAGAAGGTGACCGTCAGCACCGACGTCTACCGTGCCACCT